>JASHSW010000074.1 GCA_030038595.1 Methylovirgula sp. | reverse complement strand
AAAGAATCCGACCTGGCTTTTGACTTGGAAAGGCAATTCTTCGCCCACCGATCTTTTTGCGGAAGCGCCCGAAGGCTGGGCATTGGAGACGCACCGGCGCGCCGACGGGCGCTTTTCCATTGCGGCAGTCGAGGCGCCGTCCGTAGCCCGGCATGTGGCGGTCCGAATGACGCTGACCGGCGAGCCGAAAGCTTACGAGTTCACGACGGAGCTTGCCCTTCCGGCGCCTGCGCCTTCCGGCGAGCAAACGACACAGGCCGCCCCGGCCGGGACCAAGTAGGAAAGCCGCAAATCTCCGGCAGCCATCGCGCGTAATGTTCCGGCTCTCAGTGTCGGCCGTGCGAAGCTTCGCCGCCGCGTTGCCCGACCTGCGCGGCGCGTTGCGGATTGTTGGCGAAATTGCCGCCCGAGGCGCGGCCGCCTTTTCTGCCGGCCTCGGAAGCACGGCGCGGATCGTTGGCGAAATTGCCGCCCGAGGCATGGCCGCCCTTTCGTCCGGCTTGCGAAGCAAGCTCATGGTCTTGCGAAAAGCTGCGCTTCTCGCCGGGCACGCTGGCTCCGCCTTTACGGCCGGCCTCGGCGGCCAGTTCATGGTTCTTTGAAAAGCTGCGCTCGCCGGGCGGAACGCTAGCGCCGCCCTTGCGGGCGATTTCGCGCTGTTTCTCCTCTTCCATGGAGGCAAATCCACGACTTGAGGTCGAACGTTCGTGCGCCATCATCCTTCTCCCAAATTTCCATTTCCAAGCACGAATGCCGAGAGTCCCGGCCGTGGAACAATTCCGAAGCGCCGCCGCTTGTTCCAAAAGAGGAGACAATTACTGTGAGTTCGCAAAAAATTGTGAAGTTAAACTAATGTTAATCTTCAGCAAATTGTAAAGTCATAGCCTGGCTCGCTGCGCTGTATAGCCTCGCATTGTAAAACTATACTGCGTGTTTTCTCCCAGGCCGGAAACATTCCGAAGATATAGTTCGCCGCCGCAACCGAAATTCATGAATTGCCATGGCGAGCGCAACTCCGTCGCGGGTCGCTGCGGCGGCAAGCCGATTCCCTGTGCCGACCCGAAAACTCTCCTCTCCGAAGGCCTTTCGGGTTCCTCGGCATGCGGGCTCTTTATAGTCTTGGGCTCGGCGTGTTCAGGCGACGGCGCGATTGATGCTGCTTTCGGCCAAGCGGGTCAGTTTCTCGTCGGCTTCCTTTTCTTCTTCGAGATTTTGATCGAGGAGGTCCGCACAGTCCTCGGCGCCGAGTTCCTTCGCCCACGCGATCAGCGTGCCGTAGCGGGTGATTTCGTAATGTTCGACCGCCTGCGCGGCGGCAATCAGCGCCGCATCGAGTACGTTCTTATTGTCGACGTCGCTGGCGACCTCGTCGGCTTCCCTGATGATGCCGTCAATCGCCGGGCAGGTGACCGTGTCGGCGGCCACGCCGTGCAACTCGAAAACCTGCTCGACACG
Organism: Methylovirgula sp.; assembly: GCA_030038595.1. Lineage (GTDB taxonomy): Bacteria > Pseudomonadota > Alphaproteobacteria > Rhizobiales > Beijerinckiaceae > Methylovirgula. The sequence goes on along the minus strand of JASHSW010000074.1, from coordinate 5,420 downwards.
TTTGACGTGGTTCTTTGTCTGGTTGAGGTGCTTTTCGAAGCCTTGTTTCAACTCCGAAGAGGTCGCTTTGTCGATCATCTTCGGCAACGTACCGACGATGCGTTTCTCCGCGTAATAGATGTCCTTCAATTGATGGATGAAGAGATCATCCATGTTCTTGATGTCCTTGGTGAAGAGACCCATGGTCTGCTCCGAGGTTTAAGGAACGTGTGCAACGCCGTTCAGAGTGTGCGCGCCGCTAACCAAACCGACCGACGGCAAAAGTGTTCCCTTGCCGGCGGGGCCGAGCGGATAAAGGCCAAGCGGCTCCGGCAAGAGCTTTGCACGGCAATCCGGGCGCGCATTGACGCGCGGGCGCAGCGCCAATAGGAAGGAAAAAAGGGGAGGGGCGCTCGTGTCCGACAAACCGTTTAATATTGTCTTCCTCGATCGCGCGACGATCGGTGTCTCGGTGCGGGAACCGAAGTTCCCGCACACCTACAAAGAATATCTCGAGACCTCCGCCGATCAGGTCGTCGGGCGATTGGCCGATGCCGCAATCGCCATCATCAACAAAGTGCCGATGCGGGTGCCGAGCCTCGAGAAGCTGCCGAGCCTGAAGCTGATCGCAGTCGCCGCCACCGGGACCGACTGCGTAGACAAGGTCTATTGCAAGGCGCACGGCATCACGGTTTCCAACATCCGTAACTATGCGGTCAACACCGTGCCGGAACATACGCTGGCCTTGATCTTCGCGCTGCGCCGCAGCCTCGTGCCCTACGTGCTCGACGTACGACGCGGCAAATGGCAGACGATCAATCAATTCTGTTACTTCGATCATCCGATCCGCGACATCACCGGCTCGACGCTGGGCATCGTCGGCTACGGTGCGCTTGGCAGGTCGGTCGGCGCCAGGGCGAGCGCGTTCGGCATGAAGGTGATCGCGACCGACGTCTTTGATTTCCCCGGCAAGGTCGATCTCGACACGATTCTCGCGCAAAGCGACATCGTCTCGCTGCATTGCCCCTTGACGGAAGGAACGCGCAACATGATCGGCACGGCCGAATTCAAGAAGATGAAAAAGGATGCGATCCTCATCAATACCGCGCGCGGCGGCCTGGTCGACGAGAAAGCGCTCGTCGACGCGCTGAAAAGCGGCGAAATCGGCGGCGCCGGATTCGACGTCTTGAGCATCGAGCCGCCGAAGAATGGCAACGTTCTGCTCGACGCCGATCTACCGAACCTGATCATCACGCCGCATGTCGCCTGGGCGAGCGTCGAGGCAATGACGGCGCTTGCCAATCAGCTCGTCGACAACATCGAAGCTTGGGTCGCCGGCAAGCCGCAGAACGTCGTGCTCGAATAACCCGCTGCCACGCGCGAGTTTCTTCGCGCCGCGCTTGCGCCTGGTTCACGGCGCAGGCGCGGATGGAACGATTCCGGATCTGTGGCGTATGCCCTTCAACGACTGCTCGCGGTCCGGCGGGAACCGAACCGTAAAGCCGACGTCGAGACGCGGCGACGCAGTCTGAAAGCAAGGAGGAATTGGAATGTCGCACGACACCTTGAAAAGATCGGCCGGCTTGGCTCTGGCTGGAGCATTCGCGCTAGCCATCGCCGGTACAGCTTCTGCCGCGACCCTTCAAACTCGGATGTTGCATCACCATTACCACCATTATGGGTATTACCATCGCTATGGGCCGGGGCCGGTCGGCGCAGCTGTAGGGGCGGCGGCCGGGATCGTCGGCGGCGCCGCTGCCGCAGCCACCGGGTATCCTTACGGCTACGGTCCTTACGGCTACGGTCCGTATGGCTATAATTACGGCCCTTACGGTTATGGCTACGGACCCTATAGCGGATACCACGATTGGTGGTGAGCGAGGCTCGCCGAACGTGAAGCAGGATGGCTCGGGCCATCCTGCTTTTTTTGGTGCCTGGTCAGGCGAGCTTGTTTTCGACCGCGATGCGCACCAAGTCGAGCGGCGTGCGGGCGCCGAGTTTGCGCTTCAGGATCGCGCAGCTATTGGCGACCGTCTTGTAGGATACGTTGATCACCCCGGCGATCTCGGCCATGCTCTTGCCGCTGCGCAGCAGGCGCAGGATCTCAAGTTCGCGCGGATTGAGACCGTTGATCACGTCGCCGCGCCGCCCAGGATCGAGAAAGGCCAACTTCTGCGCGACCTCGGGCAATAGAAATGTTTGTCCCGCCGCAACCGCCCGGATCGCGGCAACGAACTTGGCAGGATCTTCGCATTTGCCGATATAACCCTTCGCTCCGGTTTCGATTGCCCGCGCGGCGAAGATCGGGTCGTCGTTCATTGTGAAGATGACGACGCGCGCGGCGGGATCGTAATGCAGAATGCGTTGCGTCAGCAAAAATCCCGAAATGCCCGGAAGATTGACGTCGATCACCACGACGTCGGGTCGCGCCGCCACATAGCGTTCGTAGGCGTGCTCGGCGTCGGGCGCATCGAGTACTGCGATGTCGTCGTAAGACGCGAGCATCGCGCGGCATCCGGAGATAATCACTGGGTGATCGTCGACTACAAGAACTTGCATGACTCCTTCCCTGCCAGTCCGGTGCGTTTCCGGCATTTGTCGCGCGCGCTAGGTTACTGTCAATAAGTCTTTGCAATCAGACGCGTTATCGACCTTGCCCGGCCCGCTGAATTGCGAGATGTTCCCGGTCGTCTTTGGATTTGTTCCTGAATGCAAAAGGCTCGGACTGGCAGAGTGGCGGCAAGCCCGGTAAACTTACGTCGCGGAGACGCCGACGATGCGATCACTTTCCTTGCGGGCACGTTTGAACATTTTGCTCGGTGCGCTGCTTTCCATTTGTCTTCTGGCCAACATCGCCTTCATCGCCTGGAACGCCGGCCCGCGCGTACGCGCCGAGAGCGAGACTGACGCGCGTTTGGCGCGAGAGCTGATCGAGACCGCGCTAGCGAGCCTGCAGGAAACGCCGGATCCCGGACCGCCGCTGCGGCGCCTCCTCTTGGACCTGCAGAATTTGCGACACGTGCGGATCTTCGTTACCGCGAACGAAGCCGAAGCTCTCTCGATGCCGATCATCACTTATCCCGATCCGAACGGACCGCCCCTCTGGTTCGTGCGTCTTTTCGAACCGCAGCCGAGCCTGACGATCGTTCCGGCCACCATTCATGGCCAAAACTTCGGCGACATCGTCATCGCCGCCGACCCAAGCGACGAAGTTGCCGAGATATGGGGTGAAGTCGGATCGATCGTGATCACCGCGTTCAGCTTTTTCATCTGTTTATTCGTGGTCATTCTCTTGCTCGTCGGGTGGGCGCTCAAGCCGCTCACCGACATAGGCCACGCCATCACGCGCCTGGCGGGCGGAGACACCGGAATCAAGGTCGTTCCGCGCGGGCCACCGGAGCTCGTCGACATTTCCGAGAAACTCAACGGACTCGCCCTCAATCTCGCCAATGTCAACGCGGAGAACACCCGCCTCGTCCAACAGATCATGAAAGTACAGGAGGAGGAGCGCGCCCAGATCGCTCGCGATTTGCACGACGAAATGGGGCCTCACCTCTTCTCGATCCGCGCCAATGTGAGCGCGCTGTGTGAGAGACTCCCGGGCGATGTCGGCAAAGCCTTGGCGGCGATCGGCGAGCAAGCCGAATCGATTCAGACGCTTCTCCGGCGCTTGCTGCAACGCCTGCGCCCCGCCGGCCTCGGCGAACTGGGACTCAGCGAAGCACTGCGCACATTGATTGGCTCGTGGCGCGCGGCGCATCCTGAAATCGAGGTCTCGCTCGAGACCTCGGATGATTTCGCCACCATCGACGAGAACCTCAGCCTCGCGGTATATCGCGTCGTACAGGAGGGGCTCACCAACGTGTTCCGCCATGCCGGCGCGTCGCACGCCAACGTGAGTGTAGATTGGATTACCAGCGATTCGGAATCTGGAGAGGAAGTCAAGAGCGGATTGCGGGTCAGGGTGGAAGACAACGGGATCGGCATTCCGGAGAGATTCGAAAGAGGCTTGGGCCTAACCGGGATGCACGAAAGAGTGCGGGCTTGCGGCGGCCACCTTAGCATCACGCCGCGCAACGGAAAAGGAACATGCATCGAAGCGGTCTTCCCGTTCGCGCGAGCCGACCATCTGGTCTTGGCGCCGACCTAGCGTCCGCAACTACGCAAGACGTGCCGATAAGCCGGCATATCGCCCCAAAGAAAGATCGGCGGGAAATCCGCCGGCCTTAAGATCGAAATGGGGCAGCTCAATATTTGGCCATGAGCGCCGGGGCCGGCGGCGGCGCGTCGAACGTGACCTTGACGCCGACGAAGGCTTCGAGCGGCGGCGCGATGGTGATGGCGCGGGGATCGGTTGACGAGAAGAGCCCGGGGACCGGACCGCTGGCGCAGGTCATGCACCCCGAATCGTACATCGTCGAGCCGGTCTCGTAGAGCGTGCCGTAAGTCGCGCCGCGATAGTCGAGCGCGTTGTTGATCAAGCCATAGACCTGGATGTTCTTGGTGATCTGATAGGACGTGCGCAGATCGAGCGTCGCGAAGCCGGAGATTTGCGGCAGCGAGTTGATCTCGTCGCCATAATAATACTGGCTTGAACGATAGACGACATCGCCGCCGACCTTCCAGCCGGGCAGAACTTCATAGTCGACGCCGAACTTGACCTTATGGTTTGGTATTCCGGGTATATTGTCGCCGTAGGTAACGCACTCGAAGGTCGTGCTGCCGTCGGCAGAAGTGCAGTTATCATTCGGATTGTTGGGAGACGAGATGTTCGCCGACGATGCAAATATTGCATTGATATAGGAATAGTTGATGTAAGCGTCCCACCTGTCGGTGGTGTAAGCGGCGGAGATATCGACGCCTTGCCGCAATGTTAGCGGGATGTTTTGGTAATAGCCAAAGCCTGTCACGGGGGAAGCCACGGCATAAATGTCGTTTTCATTGGCAGTTCTATAGCCGGAGACGCTCCAGTCGAGCCGGCCGGGCGCCCATGACCAAGCAATTGCATTGCTGCCCTTGAAGCCGGCTTCGACTGTGCGTGCCACAACCTGCTGCAGGGGCGGATCGGCGACCAGGAAATTGTCGATCATGCACGGGTTGCTCGAGCTCGAACAGCCGAGCTCAAGCGGCGTCGGGGCGCGGTTGGCTTCCGAATAGCTGGCGTAGGCGGCAATGTCCGGCGTGATCTTGAAGGTCGCGCCGACGACTGGATTGATCCGGTCGAAATTCTGGCTCGCGTTCAGTTGCGAGTACGTGCCGGCCGCCTGAGAGACTGCGGCGTAAGGCTCGCCAAGCTGATTGGCGATACTGATTTGCGCGTCGTTGAAGCGCGCCCCGGCGTGCAGCGACAATCTATCGGTGATGTCGAAACTGTCGAGCACATAGACGCCGATGTAGGTGTTCTGAGCCTCAAGATCGACAGGCGCGACGTCGTAGGCCGG
>JASHSW010000073.1 GCA_030038595.1 Methylovirgula sp. | reverse complement strand
CTTCCGAAGGCAAGCGATCTTTGTACACGAAACCTCGGCGTGGCAAAATTGCGGCGTGCGCCGGCCGCGGCCCGAGGCTTCGCGTACGCCGCCAGTTTGCCGACGAATTCTGGCCCGAGCGTGGCCTCGTTCACTCAACCGCCCGCAGGATGAGACAGGCGTTCGTCCCACCGAATCCGAAGGAATTCGACAGTGCGAACTCAACCTGCCGCTTGCGCGCCTTGTGGGGAACGAGGTCAACCGGCGTCGCGATCGAAGGATGATCGAGGTTGAGCGTCGGCGGCACGATTTGATCGCGAATTGCCAACGTGCAGAAGATCGCCTCGACCGCTCCCGCCGCGCCAAGCAGGTGGCCGATGGCCGATTTTGTCGAGGACATCGAGAGCCGCGCCGCGCCCTTGTCGCCCAACAGCCGCTGCACCGCGGCGAGTTCGATCTCGTCGCCGAGCGGCGTCGAGGTGCCGTGCGCGTTGATATAGTCGATGTCCTGTGGGGCGATGCCGGCCCGTTTCACGGCGGCCTGCATGGCGCGCAAGGCGCCCTCGCCGCTGCCCTCTGGAGCGGTGATATGGAACGCGTCGCCGGACATGCCGTAGCCGACGACCTCGGCATAGATCTTGGCGCCGCGCGCCTTGGCGCCTTCGTACGATTCGAGAATAACGCAGCCGGCGCCGTCGCCCATAACGAAGCCGTCGCGGTCCTTGTCGTAGGGGCGCGAAGCTTGTTTCGGCCGGTCGTTGAATCCCGTCGACAGCGCGCGGCAGGCGGCAAATCCGGCGATGCCGATGCGGTTGACCGCCGATTCGGCGCCCCCCGCCACCATCACCTCGGCATCCTCGAGCGCGATGAGACGCGCCGCATCGCCGATGGCGTGCGTGCCCGTCGAGCAAGCCGTCGCCACGGAATGATTCGGGCCCTTGAGCCCGTGAACGATCGATACGTAGCCGCTGGCGAGATTGATCAGTCTGCCGGAGATGAAGAACGGCGAGACGCGCCGCGGGCCCTTCTCGTGCAGGATGACCGCGGTCTCGGAGATGCCGCCGAGGCCACCGACGCCCGAGCCGATGAGCACGCCGGTCCTGATCCGCTCTTCCTCGCTGCGCGGATGCCAACCGGCGTCGTCGAGCGCCTGCGTCGCCGCGGCGACGGCATAGATGATGTAATCGTCGACCTTGCGCTGGTCTTTCGGATCCATCCACTGGTCGGGATGGAACGTTGCGTTCGAGCCGTCGCCGCGCGGCACCTGCATGGCAATCTTGCAGGCGAGGTCGGATGCGTCGAACCCGCGGATCGGGCCCGCCCCGCTGCGGCTCGCGAGCAGCCGCTCCCAGCTCGCGTCAACGCCGCAGGCAAGCGGCGAGACCATGCCAAGACCGGTGATCACCACCCTGCGCATCAAGAGACCTATTTTACTTCCGGCGCCGCGTCGGAACTATCGAGCCGATCTATTCCACCCTCGCCCGGGGTTTGCAATCCGCGCGCGGTGACTTCAAAGGAAGACGGAATGCGATTGCTCGGGCGAAAGGTCAAGCGCTACCGACCACCAGCCGTTTCGCCTGCGCGGCGGCGCCATGACTTCGACGAAATCGGATCAGCTTGCCGTGGCTTTGTCGAGAAACCGGATCGCATCGCCAACGGTAACGATGGATTCCGCCGCGTCGTCGGGGATTTCGACGCCGAACTCTTCTTCGAACGCCATCACGAGTTCGACCGTGTCGAGCGAATCGGCCCCCAAATCTTCGATAAAATTGGCGTCATCGGTAACTTTGTCGGCGTCGACGCCGAGATGCTCGATAACGATTTTCTTCACGCGCTCGGCGACATCGCTCATGGTCGTTTGATCCTCGTCCTTATCCGTGCTGGCGCTAACTTATATCTCGAGCGCGTGCAAGTGCCGGCCTCGAAAGCGATCACTTCCGAAGGGCACAGGCAGCCGCTGGAACCTCGATGATCTGATTGAATCCTTTTGCGACAAACGCGCAAAGCCGCATCGCGCCCTCCCCCAAAATGGATACGCCCGCCAGCCGGCGTTTGCGTGGTAACATACTTCAAACGGGTTGGCGAGTGCCGCCGATGCAACCGCGCGGCTGGTGTTAGCCAGTTCAAATCATTGCCATTCCACCGTTCACATGCAGGCTCTGGCCGGTGACGTAAGCGGCCTCCGGGCTGGCCAGATAAACGACCGCTGCGGCGACATCTTCGGGTCTGCCAAGCCGTCCCATCGGCACTCTGCCGACAAGCGCCGATTTTTGCCGCTCGTCGAGCGCCCGCGTCATCGCGCTCTCGATCACGCCCGGCGCCACGCAGTTTACGGTCACGTCGCGTGCCGCGACTTCCGCCGCCAGACTCTTGCACATGCCGATCATCCCGGCCTTCGAGGCCGCGTAATTGGTCTGTCCCGGATTGCCGGCCACGCCGACGATCGAGGCAATCCCGATGATCCGCCCGAACCTGCGCTTGACCATTCCTTTGAGCGCGGCGCGCGCCAAGCGAAAACCGGCGGTGAGATTGACGGCCAGTACCAGATCCCATTCCTCGTCCTTCATCCGCAACGCCAGATTGTCGCGCGTCAGCCCCGCGTTGTTGACGAGGATATCGAGCCGACCCATGGCTGCTTCGGCGGCCGGCACCAATTGTTCGACCGCGACGGGGTCGGCGAGATCGCAAGGCAGAATGTGCACGTTGTCGCCCAATTCGGCGGCGAGCGCGCCGAGCGCTTCCTTGCGTGTTCCGGAAAGCGCCAGGCTCGCGCCGTTTTGGTGTAACGCGCGGGCGATCGCCCGGCCGATATCGCCGCTGGCGCCGGTAACGAGCGCCGTCCTGCCGGAAAGTTCGAACATCATTGCCTCGTGCGTTCAACAGGCGGCTTCGTAGGCATGAACCTCGTCCGGCGTTCCAACCGCAAAGCCGGTTGCCTTTTCGACGATGCGCTTCAAAAGGCCGGTCAAGACTTTGCCCGATCCGAGCTCGATAAATTCCGCGACACCGCGCCCGGCCATGAAAACAACGCTTTCGCGCCAGCGCACGGTGCCGGTTACTTGCTCGACCAGCCGTTCGCGGATCTCGAGCGGGTCTTCGACCGGCGCGGCAAGCACGTTGGCGACCACTTGCACCTTCGGCCTTTTGATCTCGACGTCCCGCAAGGCTTCGACCATGACCTTCGCGGCCGGCGCCATCAACGCGCAGTGGAACGGCGCCGAAACCGCCAGCGGAATGGCGCGCCGCACACCTTTCGCCTTGGCAAGCTCCATCGCGCATTCGACCGCCGGCTTCGCGCCGGAGATGACGATCTGGCCGCCGCCGTTGTCATTGGCAACCGCACAGATCGCCTGCGTCTGCTCCTGCGCCGCGGCCGCGACGGCGGCACCGGTTTCGCAATCGAGGCCGATCAGTGCCGCCATCATGCCTTCGCCGACCGGCACGGCACGCTGCATTGCTTCGCCGCGGCGGCGCAGAAGCCGCGCCGCATCGGCGATCGTCAGTGACCCCGCCGCTGCGAGCGCCGAATATTCGCCGAGCGAATGGCCGGCCACAAAGGTCGCGTCGCGCGCCAAATCCACGCCCAGTTCGACTTCCAATACGCGCAATGCCGCAAGGCTCACCGCCATGAGTGCCGGCTGTGCATTGGCGGTCAGGGTAAGCTCCGCCTCCGGCCCCTCGAACATCAACGCCGCGAGCTTCTGCTGCAAAGCTTCGTCGACCTCCTCGAATACCGCGCGCGCCGCGGCGAAAGCCTCGGCCAAGCCTTTGCCCATACCAACGGCTTGCGATCCCTGCCCCGGAAAAACAAACGCCTTTGCCATGCCCCGCCTTTGCGACCGGCAATTCGGATTTGTGCGAGTGGCATTGCGGCGGCCAATCTGTCAAGCGGCCCGTAGTTTGCTTCGAACTCGTGTCGATTTCGATTGCCTTGACGCCGGGTCCTCAGGCACGATTGAAAATGCTGGAAATCGACGCGGAGCGAGCATGGACATTCCAGGAAAGGCCTGCGGCGCCTGCAGCATGTGCTGCAAAGTGCTTGAGATCGAAGAATTGGAAAAGCCCGCCGGGCCGGCCTGCAAGAATTGTATCGTGGGCGGCGGCTGCCGGATCTACCAGCAGCGGCCCGACGTCTGCCGCGAATTTGAATGTCTTTGGAAGAACGATCGTAATATGGGCGCAAAGCTGCGGCCCGACCGCGTCGGAACGATCCTGATGGAAGACGAGGAGTGCAACGAATATCGCGCCGTCTGCGATCCCGACAAACCTCTCGCCTGGCGTACGCCGCTCGTGTTTCAGCACCTTGTCTCCGTGGCCAAGAGCGGCCGCATCGTAGTAGCCAAAGCAGGGCTGAAATCCTGGCGCATCCGCGCCAGCGGCGAATGGGGCCCCGAAGTCTGAGCCACGGAGCAAGGTCAAGCAACTGTGATCCGGGCGCGGCATCATTGCACCCGGAATTGCAGCTATAGGAGCGGCAATAACAGGAGGAGAACGTCCATGCGCAACGCATCGAAACTTGTGCTCATCGCAATCGTCGGCGGTTTAAGCTTGAGCCCGGCGTTTGCGCAGAACGCGCCGGCGACATCCACACCGATGGCAAAGGCGCGTTCGCCACAGTCGATCGAATGTTCCAAGCAGGCCGATGCCAAAGGCCTGCACGGCACGGCGCGCAAGAAGTTCCGCAAGGCCTGCATGAAAGGCGGCGGCGGCATGGGCAAACCGGACGTCGACTAAGGCCGTATCGCGCCGCCGGCGCCGGCGCCGCCCATCATGTGCAGGCTCATATGCACGCCGTCGATATCGACGTCGGCGGGCGGGGCTTTAACATCCGGCGATCCGCTGCCGGCGAGGTGGCCGCCGGCGAGGGTGTCGCTCGCCGACGAAGCGCCGGGCGCCGACGCCGAGTCGAGCGCCGAGCTTGGCGGGTTCGCACCGGCGTCGCCGGCGAATGCCCCGCCACCGAGGCCGCATAGGATGAGCGCAAGAACCAGCCCTCGCAGCATGCGATCCGAGCCAATCGGTTGGAGCGCAAGCATATTCGGCAATGGGCCGGCACGTCAAAAGTAGGCCCTTCACGATTGGCTGATCGGCAGCGATCCGCATCCTTGATTTCGCGCCATTTCCACGTATAACGCCGGCTCGCAAGTTTTTGGCTTGCTCTGCGGCTTCGGCCGGGGGCTGAACGGAAGGCGCGCAGCGATCCCAGATTGTGGCGCGCAGGGTTTCCCGTCTTCCCGTGTCTCCGCCTTCGTTCGTTCGAGCCTTTCCCGGGCTCGAAGGGCTTTGCGCCGAGCCGCGCGCAGGAAAGGAAAGGCACGAGCATGGCTCTCTACGAGCATGTCTATCTGGCGCGTCAAGACGTATCCGCCCAACAGGTGGAATCCTTGAGCGAGCAGTTCAAAACGATCATCGAACAGCACGGCGGCAAGATCGACAAGATCGAATATTGGGGCGTCAAGTCGCTGGCCTACCGCATCAATAAGAACCGCAAGGCGCATTTCACGCTGTTCAACGTCGACGCGCCGGCCGGCGCGGTCGCCGAAATGGAACGGCAGATGCGCATCAACGAAGACGTGCTGCGTTTCTTGACGGTGCGCGTCGAAGAATTGGAACAGGGTCCGTCCGCGATGATGCGCAAGCGCGACGACGACGACCGCGAGCGCGGCGAGCGCGGCGAACGGCGCAGCCGCTCCGAACGTGGTCCGCGCCGCCGCGACGAGCCAGACGTTAGCGAAGAAGGAGCGTTCTGATGCCGCCGCTCGCAGCACCGGGCCGTCGGCCTTTCTTCCGCCGCCGCAAGACCTGCCCGTTCTCCGGTCCGAACGCGCCGAAGATCGATTACAAGGACACCCGGCTCCTCTCCCGTTACATTTCCGAACGCGGCAAGATCGTGCCCTCGCGCATCACCGCTGTCTCTGCTAAGAAACAGCGGGAACTGGCGAAGGCGATCAAGCGGGCGCGATTTCTGGGGCTCCTGCCCTACTTGATCCGCTGAGATCTCGCCGCCTTTGGAATTCGCAGATAAAAGGATCGCCGGATTGCGGCGGTTCGGCTGGGACGAACAAGATCCCTAACCGCATTGGCGGGACAGCTCGGCGATGATGAAGAAACAAAATTCCGACTTGCAGGTGCCGATCGCGCTCGGCAGCGGGCTCGCGGCGACGTTGCTTCTCGTCGGCCTGCTGCGGCAAGGCACGTGGCCGGCCTTTTTTCTCGCTTCCTTGTCGCCGCTGCCGCTGATGATCGCCACGCTCGGCTTCGGACACATGACGGGTCTTGGTGCCGTGGCGATCGCGGTTCTGACCTTCGTCGCGCTGATGACCGCCGCGGCGGCGCCGCAGAACGGATTTCTCGACGCCGGTCTGACGGCGGGGCTCGGCGGTCTCGTCTTCGCCGCATGCCAAGGGCTTCCGGCTTGGTGGCTCGCACACCTCGCCGGCTTGAATAGGAGCGATCCGGCCCTGCCTTGGAGCGCGCGGCGCAACGAAACCGGAAAGGCACGCGATTATTTTCCGCTCGGCGGCATCGTCCTGCAGGCGGCGCTGATCGGTTTCGCGATCGTCGCCTTCGCGACGCTGGCGGTCAGCCTCGGCCGGGTCAATTTCGACACGAGCATCGATCAGGCTGCGGCGAAAATCGCGCCCTTTCTCGTTCAAGCGCTCGGCCCTTATCAGCTGCCTAGCGGCGTCGATCCCCTTTCACTCGCGCGTCTCGTAATCCGCGCGATGCCGCCGCTCACCGCTTCGACGATTTTCGTGGCGCTGCTGTTCAATCTATGGCTTGCGGCCCGTATCGTGCAGGTCTCGAAGCGGCTGACGCGGCCTTGGCCCGATATCGCGCACGAATTGCGCGTGCCGCGTCTATTGGGCGTTGCGTTCGCGCTCACCGCCGGACTTTGCCTGCTTGGCGGCATCGCCGGCATGATCGCCAGCGAGGCGACGGCGGTGCTCGCCATCCTCTTCGCGCTGCAGGGCCTGTGCGTGATCCACGACCTGTCGCGCGGCGCGAAGTATCGCGGTGTCATGCTCTGCGCGCTCTACGTAATGTTGGCGCTGCTGATGCCTTGGCCGCTCGTCGCCTTCATGCTCGTCGGATTGATCGAGGCAGGCTTCGGCCTGCGCGACCGCAAGGCGGCGGCCGCCGCCTCCCATCGCTAAAAGGATTGGACGCATGGAAGTAATTTTGCTGCAACGCATCGCCAAGCTCGGGCAGATGGGCGACACGGTGCGCGTCAAGAACGGTTACGCTCGCAATTTCCTGTTGCCGACCGGCAAGGCGCTGCGCGCCACCGAAGCCAACAAGAAGCGATTCGAGGAGCAGAGAGTCGAGCTCGAAGCGCGCAATTTGGAGCGCAAGGGCGAGGCGCTGACCGTAGCCGAGAAGCTCGGCGGAAAAAGCTTCGTCATCATCCGCCAGGCGGGCGAGGCTGGGCACCTTTACGGCTCGGTCTCGGCGCGCGACATCGCCGAGGCGGTCAGCGCCGGCGGCTTCCTTGCGAGCCGCGAGCAGATCGCGCTCAAGGCGCCGATCAAGGCGCTCGGCCTGCATCAGGTGCCCGTCCACCTCCATCCCGAGGTCGAATGCATGATTACCATCAACGTCGCGCGCTCGCCGGAAGAGGCGGAGCGCCAGGCCAAGGGTGAGACGATCAGCATCGCTCCGGAAGCCTCGGTCGAGGAACTCGGCCTCGACGTCGGCGCGGCGCTGGCCGAGGCAAGTGGCGAGGAGGCCTAGTCCACGGCGCTGCGTTTCCGTCTGGCTTTGCGGGGGCGCCGTGCGGCTGAACCCCGCCAGGGATCAAAGCGTTCGCAAAGTCCAGGTGGCGCTGCGCCGCGCCCCGAAAACCTTCCCGCTTGTGGATTTCGTGAACGCCGCCGACCGCCCCGATATTTTCCTCCCTTTCCCGCGCCGTGCATGCAAGAAGGACGTTCCTCCGGGTGAAATGGATTCGCCTACCTTATGCCGGCACCGGAACGTCTTCCCGCATCGACAGCACTCGCCGCCGCGCCGCCGCGCGCCGGAGAGCCGAGCTTTCGCGTGCCTCCCCACAATATCGAGGCGGAACAGGCGCTGCTCGGTGCGATCCTCGTCAACAACGACGCTTTCGACCGCGTCTCCGACTTTCTGCAGGCGCAGGACTTTTCCGAGGAACTGCATCGGCGCATCTACGACATCGCCGCGCAGCTGATCCGCGCCGGCAAACTGGCGACCCCGATCACGCTTAAGACGTTCCTCGGCGAACACGATCTCGGCGGCGTCACGATCGCCCAATACCTTGCCCGCCTCGCGGCGGAAGCCACCACCATCATCAACGCCGCCGATTACGGCCGCACGGTCCACGATCTCGCGGTGCGCCGCGATCTCATCGTCATCGGCGAGGACATCGTCAACGGCGCCTATGACGCGCCGATCGCGGCCTCGCCGCGCGACCAGATCGAGGAAGCCGAGCGCAAGCTCTATTCGATCGCCGAGACGGGCCGCTATGAGGGCGGCTTCCAACGTTTCTCCGATGCGCTCGCCACCGCGGTTGACATGGCGGCGAAGGCCTGGGAGCGCGACGGGCGCCTCTCGGGTTTGGCCACGGGCCTCACCGACCTCGACAGAATGCTCGGCGGACTTCAAGCCTCGGACCTCGTCGTCATCGCCGGGCGACCCGGCATGGGCAAGACGGCGCTCGCCACCAACGTCGCGTTCAACATCGCGCGCGCCTACGAATTCGAGGCGCGGCTCGACGGCACGCACGCGACGGTGAACGGCGGAGTGGTCGGATTCTTCTCGCTCGAAATGTCCGCGGAGCAATTGGCGACGCGCATCATTTCCGAGCAGGCCGCGGTGCCATCCTATAAGATCCGCCGCGGCGATATTTCGGAAGCCGAGTTCCACCGCGTCGCGCAGGCGGCGCGGGAGATGCAAACCATTCCTTTCTACATCGACCAGACCGGCGGCATTTCGATCGCCCAGCTCGCCGCCCGCGCCCGACGCCTGAAGCGCCAGCGCGGCCTTGATCTGCTCGTCGTCGATTATATTCAGTTGCTGTCCGCGTCGAAGACGCGCAGCGACAGCCGCGTGCAGGAAGTGACCGAGATCACCACGGGGCTGAAGGCGCTGGCCAAGGAGCTGAACGTTCCCATCGTGGCGCTCTCGCAGCTCTCCCGCCAAGTCGAAGGGCGCGACGACAAGCGCCCACTGCTCTCGGATCTGCGCGAATCGGGCTCGATCGAGCAGGACGCGGACGTAGTGATGTTCGTGTTCCGGGAGGAGTATTATCTCAAAAACAAACAGCCGCACGAGGGAACCGAAGAGTTCCTCGAATGGCAGACGCAGATGGAACAGGTGCATGGCAAGGCCGAGATCATCATCGGCAAACAGCGGCATGGGCCGACCGGCACAATCGAACTCGCCTTCGAGGCGGAAGTGACGCGGTTCGCCAATCTGGCGCGTGAGGAAGATCTGCCGGCGCGGATCTGAGCCGGTGAAAGCATGGCAAAACCGCGAATAGAGTTTGTTTGCCAAAGCTGCGGCGCCGTGGCGCCGCGCTGGCAGGGGCGTTGCGATTCCTGCGGCGCCTGGAATTCGCTCGTCGAAGAGACGGTCGGCGCGCCGTCGAGAAGCGCCGGCAAGGGCCGCGTTTTCGCGCTCTTCGACCTCGGCACCGCGACGCTTCCCCCGCCGCGCACCACGACGCGAATCGACGAGTTCGATCGGGTGCTGGGCGGCGGTCTCGTGCCGGGCTCGGTGCTCCTTCTCGGCGGCGAGCCAGGAATCGGCAAATCGACGCTGCTCATTCAAGTGTGCGGCGCGCTGGCCGCGCAAAAGCGGCGCGTCGTCTATATTTCCGGCGAAGAGGCGATCGATCAGGTGCGGCTTCGGGCCGAGCGTCTCGGGCTCGTGCGCGCTGGCGTCGAATTCGCCGCCGAGACCAAGGTCGAAGACGTCGTCGCAACGCTTCACGAAGGTCCGGCCCCTGCCCTGCTCGTCATGGATTCCATTCAGACCATGTGGACCGGGACGGTAGAGGCGGCGCCGGGTACGGTGACGCAAGTGCGCGGTGCCGCCCAGGCGTTGATCCGCTACGCCAAGACGACCGGCGCGAGTCTCATTCTCGTCGGCCACGTGACCAAGGACGGGCAGATCGCCGGCCCGCGCGTCGTCGAGCATATGGTCGATGCCGTGACTTCCTTCGAAGGCGAGGGCGGCCGCGACTTTCGCATCCTGCGCGCTCTGAAGAACCGGTTCGGCCCGAGCAACGAGATCGGCGTCTTCGAGATGACCGGCCGCGGCCTCGTCGAAGTCGCCAATCCTTCGGCACTGTTTCTCTCGCATCACGGCGAAGCGACGCCGGGCATCGCGGTCTTCGCCGGGATGGAGGGAACTCGGCCGCTGCTCGCCGAGATCGAGGCGCTTACCGCAGCAAGTCCTCTGGGCACGCCGCGCCGTGCCGCCGTCGGGTTCGATCCGAACCGGCTCGCTATGATTCTCGCCGTGCTCGAAGCGCGCGCCGGCCTGCGGCTCGGCCAGCACGACGTCTACCTCAACGTCGCCGGCGGCTTGCGCATCAACGAACCGGCCGCCGATCTCGCTGCCGCCGCGGCGCTCGTTTCCTCATTCAGCGGGCGCAGTCTGCCGCCGCATTGCGTGTTCTTCGGCGAGATCGGCCTATCGGGCGCGATCCGTCCGGTGGCGCATTCCATGGCCCGTTTGAAAGAAGCCGCGAAGCTCGGATTTACCCGCGCCGTCGTTCCGCCCGCGAATCCAGAGCCGAGAGAAGCCGGCCCGGAGAACATGGCGACCAAATCCTGCCCCGAAGTTGCCGATCTGGTCGCCTTAATTGCGTCGCCCGAGCGGCCGGCGAAGGCCGACGGCAGGTGACGCGGCGCCATTGCTTCGCTATAACGCAGCCAAATTCACGTGAGGCCGTCTATGCCCTCCTATCTCGATCTCGGGGTGATTGCCATCGTCCTAGTCTCGGCAATTCTTGCCATGGTGCGGGGGTTTACGCGCGAGGTTCTGGCGATCGCTTCTTGGGCCGCGGCCGCCATCGCCGCCATCTACTTTCACCCCTACCTGATGCCCTACGTAAAACCTTACGTCGGCAAAGACACGGTGGCGCTCGCGCTCTCCGCGGCGATCGTCTTCTTCGTGACCTTGATTGTCGTATCGGTGATTACCGTGAAAATTTCCGATGCGATTCTCGATTCGAAAGTCGGTCCTCTCGACCGCTCGCTCGGGTTTGTGTTCGGCGCGGTGCGTGGGGTTTTGCTCTGCGTAATCGCGTTCGTGTTCTTTAATTGGCTCGTCCCCGAGAAGGCGCAGCCCGATTGGGTGAAGGACGCGCGCATGAAACCGATGCTGCAATCGACCGGTGAGGGATTGATCGCGATGTTGCCGGACGATCCCGAGGGTTTGCTCAATCGATTGCGGAAACCGAAGGCGGCGAGCGAAGAAGCGGTGCCCGATACCGATATGGGCGTGCCGCCGACGAACGCCTCGCCGGCCCCGAATCCGCCCGCCGGGCCCAATACCGCCGCCGCACCCACTGCCCCGCCGACGCCGGCTCCGGCAACGCCGGGCGCTCCGGCTCCCGCCGCGGCGCCTGCGACCCCGCCCACTTCGCCCACGCCGCCGCCCGATTGAGCTTTCGCCTCGCTTGTTGCTAGGGCACTGTTTCTACATGCGTTTATGCGTATCGGCCGGGCCGTATCCGCAGGCGTGGATTTCTGGGCCTAACTTTCGATGAAGGCTGGAAATTCCTGGCATTTGGCAGGTGTGCTATTATGTGAGCTAGGTCGAGGTGGTTGCCGCGCCTTTGGCGCAAGGTACGGGAAGGTAGGCGCCTTTGAGCTGCGGTCCGGGCGAATCGATCGGTGCCGAACAGGCTTCTTTCCGAGGCGAGGAGAGCTTCGATTGGGATGC
>JASHSW010000072.1 GCA_030038595.1 Methylovirgula sp. | reverse complement strand
CCGGTAACCGGCGGCACCGAGGACATGCGCTATCTAGCGGTCCTCTACGGAATGATCATGCGTCAGCAGCATTTCCCCTCGAGTCCGCATCCACGCCACAGGGATGCGCAGGCTGTCGTCGCCTTTTGGATCGATGAGACCGGCGCGCTCATTCACGAAGCGCTTTACCGCACCAGCGGCTATCCCGAACTCGACGCCGAGGCGATGGCAGACGTTCGCCGCGCGGCGCCGTTTCCGGAGCCGCCAATCGGCGAACCGCACGGATTCATCGCACAAATGGTGTTTCCGCCGAAGTGACTGGGCGGATCGCTTCGGTCAGCCAGAAGAGATCGAGTTTACTGCGTGAGCGCGTCCATGCCAGCCTTATAGATGCCGTCGATGACCTTTTTTGCATCGGCGTCGCTGGTGCCCTTCTTGGCCTTGTATTTGCCGGTCCAGATTGCATCCGAACCGGAGCCGTCAGGTACGACCTTGATGGTCGAAACATAATGCGTGACCGGCAGAGGGCTCGATACGATCGTATAGCTATAGTTCATGCCCTTGCTGTTCCATTTCAACAAGCGTTCGACGATCGTGCCGCCGCCTTTCAAACTAAGGGTGCGAATCTTCTTCCCGTGCGATAGTTCGCATTTCGCAATGGCGGGATGCCAGTTTGCGATGCCGCAGAAATCGCCGACCTTCTTCCACACGACCTCGGCCGAGGAGGTCGACTTCGCCGTGTAACTTGACTCGATGGCGAACGCGGGCGCGCAGGAAAAAATCAGCGCGGCCGAACCGGCCGCGAAAACAAGGAACTTATTCATTGGGCGTTTCTCCGTTCGCGTTTGTTTTGGGAAGCGCAGCTTAGCCTTGGCGCAAGGGAATGCAATACCGAGTGGTCCCGTTCGTGGTGCCGCCCGTTGCAGGATAAGGCCAATCCCAGCGCCGTTCCGGAAATCGACCTAGGGAGTTCCGCGCCGGCTTCTGCCGCCGGCGCGGGAGACGCAAGCGGCATTCATCAGTGATGAATGACCATGACGTGATGATGATGGTGGTGATGATGGTGGTGATGGTGGTGAACGATCACCACGTGATCGGCGAAAGCCGCTGCCGGCGCGAATGCAACGGCGGAGGCCAACAGAGTCGCAGCGAAAAGTTTCTTCAGCATCGATTTGTCCTTTGCTTACGGAAGCCGCGGCTACGCCGCAGTTCCGCAGCGCTTATCGGCGGCGGATCCTTAACCCAAGCTGAATGGAAAAAGTGCTTACCCCCGTCGGGCAAAGCTTCGAAAGGGCGGGGCCGCGGGGCGTCCTAGACCGCCTCTAGGAACTGCTCAGCTTCAGCAAGCTCCACCGACACAATTTGACTGACACCGCGTTCGGCCATGGTGATGCCGAACAGCCGATCCATGCGCGCCATGCTGATCGGATTATGGGTGATTGTCACGAAACGCGTATCGGTGCGCTTGCCCATCTCGTCGAGGAGATCGCAGAAACGTTCGACGTTGGCGTCGTCGAGCGGCGCGTCGACCTCGTCGAGCACGCAAATCGGTGCCGGATTCGTGAGAAAGATCGCGAAGATGAGCGAGAGCGCGGTGAGCGCTTGTTCACCGCCGGAAAGAAGCGTCATCGCCTGCAATTTCTTGCCGGGGGCTTGCGCCAGCACCTCAAGTCCGGCTTCGAGGGGATCCTCGGATTCGACGAGCCGCAATTCCGCGGTGCCGCCGCCGAACAGGCTCTTAAACAGGTCTCCGAAATGCGCATTGATCGCTTCGAATGCGATCATGAGCCGCTCGCGGCCTTCCCTATTGAGATTTTGGATCGCCCGCCGCAGCCGGCGAATCGCTTCGGTCAAGTCCTCGCGTTCGGCGGCGAGGTTGCCGCGCGAGGATTCGATCTCGGCGAGCTCTTCCTCGGCGCGCAGATTGACGCCGCCGAGACGTTCGCGCTCTTGTCTCAAGCTATCGAGCTTGGCTTCAAGGGATGCGATCGGCGGTAACGCGGCGCCGGCTTCGAGCTGCGCCAGGCCGCCGAGCTCCTCCGGCTCACATTGCAGCTCGGTGGCGATGTGATGGCGGATCGCCGCGCAGCGCTCGCGCGCCGCTTCGAGGCGCGCTTCGCCGCGCGCCTTCTCCTCGCGCGTCGCGCTCATTTCGTCCTGCGCCGCGCGTGCCGTCCGGTCGGCTTCGGCGAGGCGTTCCTCGGCCGCGGCGCGCGCGTCGGCGGTATTGCGGCGGGCTCCTTCGGCCGCTTCGATCCGGTCGAGCAGCACCTGACGCGTGCGCAAAAACTCCTTTGGCGCATCGACCAGTTTCAACCGTTCGGCGTCCGCCTCCGCAAGTCGCGACTGAAATTCGCTGACATGCGCGAGGGCGCTCTCGCGGCGCGCCTGCCATGAGGCCTGCTCTTCGGCAATTGCCTGGCGGCGATGGGTGCGCATTTGCACCGCCTGCACGAGCGCCTGCAACGCGCTGCGCGCCTCAGTGGCAGCGGCGCGGTCTCGCGCAGCCGCACCGCGCGCCGCGTCGAGTTTCGCGGCGAGTTCGGCCGCGCCGACAAGCCCGGCCAGAGCTTGCTCGGCTTCGCGCTGCTGGCGCAGCGCTTCGCCTGAACTCGTGCTCAGGCGCTGCCCGGCTTCTTCGCGCGCCGAAAGAAGCGCGGCGATCTGCGCCTTGCGGCGCTCGGCGGCGGCGGCCTTCTCGCGCCTCGCCTCGAGTTCGTGCAAAGCGGCGCGATGATTTTGCCGCGCCGCGCTCTCCGCTTCCGCACTGCGACGCAAATCGGCTTCCGCCCGGCTGGCCGTGGCCTGCAGCGTATCGGCAGCCTCGCGAGCTGCCTCCGCGTTACGGAGCAGATCGTCGAGGCGATTTTTTTCGGCGAGCCGGCGCGCTGCGGGCGTCGATACTTCGGCGGCCACCGTTAAACCGTCCCACCGCCAAAGATCGCCGTCGAGCGAGACAAGCCTTTGCCCGGGCCGCAACAGCGCCTGCAAGCGCTTGCCTTCACGCTTCGCGACGACGCCGATCTGGGCGAGGCGGCGCGCGAGGACCGGCGGGGCTTGTACATGCGCGGCAAGCGGCGCGGCACCTTCGGGCAAAACCGGATCGTCGGTCGCGCTGGTCGGTGCCCAATGGGCC
Organism: Methylovirgula sp.; assembly: GCA_030038595.1. GTDB lineage: Bacteria > Pseudomonadota > Alphaproteobacteria > Rhizobiales > Beijerinckiaceae > Methylovirgula. The sequence continues at coordinate 1,286 of JASHSW010000072.1, read as the reverse complement.
GGCGCCGCGACATCGCTCGACGCGTCGAGGTCGTCGCCCAGCGCCGCGCCGAGCGCCGCCTCGTAGCCTTTGGCGGCGCCGACCTCTTCGACCATGGTGGGCCAAATGCCGCCGCCTTCCGACTTGAGCAATTTGGCGAGGGTCTGCATCTCGGTTTCGAGACCTTGGGCGGTGCGCTCGGCCTCTTGGTAGCGGGCGCGTGCCGCCGCTTCCGTCTGGCGCGCCTCGGCATGCGCAGACTCCGCGGCGATTGCTTGTTGTTCCGCCGCCTTTGCTTGGGCGATGGCCGTTTCGAGCGCCGTTTCGAGATCGGCCTCGGCGTCGGCTTCGGCGAGGTCGGCGCGCAATCGAGCGATGTCCTCGCGAACGGTGGTGATTTCGGCCTCGAACTGCCGCACCCTCTGGCCTTCTTCGCGCAGGGTCTTGCCGAACGATTCGCGCCGCGCCTCGGCATCCGAGAACGCGGTTTGCGCCGCGGTGAGCGCCATCTCCGATTGCGCCAGCGCGACTTCCGCGCGTTGCTGGCGTTCGGCGGCTTCGGCATGCGTCTCGTCGCCAATCTCGGCGAGCGAGCCGAGCTCCTGGCCGAGCCGCGATAGAACCTCCGCCGCATCCTCGATCAAGGCGCGCTCGCGCAAGAGGTCGGCGTTCATCTCGGCGACGCGCCGTTCGAGTTCCGCCATACGCGCTTTGGTCCGCCGTTCCTCGCCGTCGAGCGTCTCGCGGGCGAGCAGCAGTTTCTGCAATTCGGTTCCCGCCGCCGCTTCAGCCTCGCGCAAGGCGGGTAGCTCGCCGGCCACCGCCGCCTGGCGGCGGGCCGCTTCGGCCTGCCGCAAGGTATTCTCGGCCAGTTTCTTGAGATCGGCGTCAAGCTTGCGTTCCGCCGCGCCTAGTTGGGCGGTCGCTTCGTTCAGATTGACGAATGCAAGCAGCGCCTCGTTGCGGCGGATCTCGGCGGCCAGTCCGCGATAGCGCGTCGCCTGCCGGGCTTGTCGCTTCAACGCGTCGATCTGCTGCTCGATCTGCTTCACGACGTCTTCGAGCCGGTCGAGATTATCCGCGGCGGCTTTCAAACGCAGTTCCGCTTCGTGGCGGCGCGAATAAAGCCCGGCGATGCCGGCCGCCTCTTCCAGGATACGGCGACGTTGTTGCGGTTTCACCGCGATGATCTCGCCGATCTGGCCCTGCCGGACGATGGCCGGCGAGCGGGCGCCGGTCGAAGCGTCGGCAAACAAAAGCTGCACGTCGCGAGCCCGCACTTCGCGGCCGTTGATGAAAAAACTCGA
>JASHSW010000071.1 GCA_030038595.1 Methylovirgula sp. | reverse complement strand
ATGGATCGACGCCGTGACGCGGCGGCAGGAGCCGTAAGCCGCAATTTTCTCTTGGAAGCGCGAAGATGCGCGGTTCTCACAGCACCGAGCGGGCGATCAACTGCTCGGCTTCCTCGATCGCCTGCGGGGTGCCGATGTGGAGCCAAATTCCGTCGAGACGCACGCCGAAAAGCCGGCCCTTCTCGGCGGCCTCGAAGAAATACGGAGCGAGCCGAAAGGCGTCGTCCGGCGCGCCGGCGAACAAGGAAGGCTTGATGATCCCGACACCCGTGTAGACGAAAGGCGCGACGCGGCGCTCTTCGCGCCGCCCCAGCCTGCCGTGCGGGTCCATGGTGAAATCGCCGAGCCAATCGACGCCGACGCTCGTCGCGGTCGCGGCGACGAGCAATAGGATGTCCATTTCCTCGGGGTCCCAGCCGGCGGCGAGGCGGTTGAGATTGGCGCGCGGTCCTTCGATCCAGAACGAATCCGTGTTGCAGATAAGGAATGGTTCATCGCCGAGTTGCGGCAAGGCTCTTTTGATGCCGCCACCTTGATCGAGCAGCTTGCCGCGCTCGTCCGAGATCACGATCTTCGGGGCGCTCCGCGCCGCAAGATGCGTCTCGAGCTGATCGGCGCGGTGGTGGAGGTTGACCACCGCGGTCGAGACGCCGGCGGCGGCGATGCGATCGAGCATGTGGTCGATCAGCGCCTTGCCGCCCACCTTGATGAGCGGTTTCGGAATATGCTCGCTGAGCGGCCGCATCCGCGCGCCGAGCCCGGCCGCAAAAACCATCGCTTTATCAGGCATGAAGGACCGCATGGCCGGCGCGAACCGAAACAAAATCACGGGCCCTTGTTCAAGGCCCGCGGCAGGTGCGTCTCATACCAGTCCTTGAGTGCCGACAACAAGGGATGCGCCAGGTCTTTGGCCAAATATTTTTCGACGCGCGGCAAATGCGCGAGATATTGCGGTTTGTGATCGCGCTTATCCAAACGCGCAAAAATACCGAGAATTTTCGTCGCTCTCTGGGCGCCGAGTACCGCGTAGGCGCGGGCAAAACTGGCCATGTCGAACCCCGGATCGACGGCGCGGCGCAATTGCGCGTAGTGGCCGAGCAGCTTCAGTTCCACCTCGTCCGGCACGTCGAGCCGGGCATCTTGAAGCAGCGAGACGACGTCGTAGGCCGGATGACCCAGCACGCAATCCTGAAAGTCGATCGTGCCGACGCGGGCTAAGCCGCCGCGTTTCGGCAGCCAGAAGAGATTCGGCGAATGATAATCGCGCAGCGTCCAGGTCGTCCGCGCCGGCGCGATGTCGCGCAGCAGCTGGCGCCAAAGGTTGACAAAATTCGCTTTCGCACCCGAGGCCAACGTCACCTTGGCAATGTGCGGCGCATACCAGTCGAGCAGCAATTCGATTTCGATCGACAACGCATCGATGTCGTAAGGTGGAATTCGATAGGTCGATACCGCGTCGATCGGCAGCGCCTCCGGCAGATTGGTCTGATGCAGTTTGGCAAGCACCGCTATTGCCTGTGCATAGCGTTCGACGACGATCGCCTGCGTATCGGCGATGCCCTGCTCGCCAAAGTCTTCGAGAATCGCGAGCCCGACTTCGAGATCGACGGCGAATATCTCGGGGGCGGAAAGACCTTGCGTGCGCAGGCCCCGGTCGACGGCCACAAAAGGCCGGATGTCTTCGGCAAGCCGCGCCAACGCGCTGTAGGACTTGCCATAGCGCACCGGCGGTCCGTCGGGGCGCGGCGGAAAGATCATGAGAAGCGCGGTCGCGCCGTCCGGCTTAACCAGCCGCTCATAGGCGCGGCTCGAGGCGTCGCCTTGCACGAAGCGCCGTTCCGCGCCGGCCCACCCGGACGAGTCGAGAATGTCGTGGGTGGCACGGGCGAGATTGAGGCGTGGCACGAAGGTCCCGCTGCCGGTCAGCGTCGCGACGCGGTAGTCCGCGCCGCGCTGCGTGTCGATCTCGAACGCGATGTTGAGCTTGTCGGCGGCAAGATGCGCCTCGGCGTGTTCCGGCCATTCGACGATCGTGAGCGCGCCGTTCCGCGCTTCGTCGAATCCGAGTTCGATGAGCTCATCGGGATGTTTGATACGGTAGAAGTCGGCGTGAAGAACCGGAAACGCGCCGGCTTCGTAGACCTGCATGAGCGTAAAGGTAGGACTTGGCACTTCGAGATCCTGCTCGCGCGTGAGGCTGCGGATAAGGGCGCGCGCAAATGTCGTCTTGCCCGTGCCGAGTTCGCCCGACAGGGTAAGAAGATCGCCGGGCTTGAGCCATTGGCCGAGATCGGCGGCAAGGGAGTCGGTGGCGGCCTCGTCGGAAAGCTCGATCCGCCAATGCGCCTTTTGTTGCGGCGCGCGAGCCGCCATGTGCCGCGTTCTCCTCGTTGCGTGCGAGACCCTCCGGCGGACGATGCCGGTTGCGCCGCTTTCTACCGCTACGCAAGCCGATACGGTGCCGCCGTCGCTTTGTCCAGTTTCGCGCTGCGCGCCGGAAAGATGCAGGTGACGGTGGTACCTTGGCCTTGCACCGATTCGATTCGAACGCGGCCGCCGTGCAGTTCGACGAGCGAGCGCACAATCGAAAGACCCAAGCCCACGCCGCGATGTCGCGAACCCGTAGTCTGCGTCTTAAAGCGATCGAACACCTGTTCGAGGAGATCGGGCGGAATTCCGCTGCCTTCGTCATGTACCGTGAACACGATCTCGTCGCCGTGCCGCTGCGCGGCAAGCGTGATTGTTTGCCCCGGCGAGGAAAAGCCGATCGCATTCGACAGGAGGTTGAAAAGGATCTGGCGGATGCGCTGGCTGTCGGCGACGAAGCTACCCAATTCGTCCATGGCGACGACGTTCAACCGGATCGAAGACTCGGCCAGGCGGTCCTGCACGCCCTCGGCGGCGAGATGCATGGTTCTTTCGATATCCACCTCATCGAGATTCAGTTCGAGCGCATCGGCGTCGATGGATGCAAGGTCGAGAATGTCGTCGATGATCGCCAGCAGAGCGGTCGAGGAGGTGCGCACATAGCCCGCATATTCGCGCTGCCGCTCGTTCAGCGGTCCGGCCGAGCCGTCGCTTAACAGCTCGATGAAACCGATGATGTTGGTGAGCGGCGAGCGCAATTCGTAGGACACGTGGTGGACGAAATCGTTGCGTAGCTTTTCAGCTTCGACCAGCGCCTGATTGCGCTCGGTGAGCGCCCGCTCGACGTTCACGCTGGCGGTCATGTCGGTGAAGCTGAGCAGCGTCGCGCCATCGGGCAGCGGCTGCGCGCTACAATCGAGCACCGAGCCGTCGCGGCAGGTAACGCGCCTTTCGAATCCGGTCCTTTGGTCGGTGAGCCCGACGACGATGGCCCGAATCTCGTCGAATGCGGCCTCCCCGCCGAACAGAGTGCAAATCCCGGCGAGACGATCGACATGCGGTTTCTCATTGAGCAGATTGGGATCGAGGTTGAGAAGACTCGCGAACGCCGGATTGAAGAACTTGAGCCTGCCGTCGGTGCCGAACACACCGACGCCTTCCTTCAGCGAATCGAGTGTCTCACTTTGCACGCGGGTCAAGGCGTTGAATTGCGATTCGAGATGGAAACGCTCGGTGACGTCGTCGAAGAGATAGGTCACCCCGCCCTGCGCGTTGGGATTGATGGCGACGCGCAACGTCCGCCCGTCGGGCAAGTACCATACGTGCTCGCGCGCTTCGAGCGCCTGATAGGCGGCGAACAGATTCTCTTTCCAGGCGCGGAAATCGGCCTGCTCCGGCAAAAGGCCGGCGATCCGCAGCCGGTCGAGGACTTCGGAGTCGCTCGGATGCTGATCGACAAAAGCCTGATCGAGCGACCAGAGCTGCCGATAGGCGGAATTGTGGAAGACGAGCCGCTTGCGGCGGTCGAAGATTGCAACCGCGGTCGAAAGCTGATCGAGGGTGCGCGCATGCGCCTGCATCTGCCGATCGAGATCGGCGCGCGCCGCCTCGATCTCCGACACGTCGGCCGCCATGCCGACCGATCCTAAACCGACTGGCACCTCGATGATGTCGAGCAAGCGCCGCTGGCCCGCGGCGACCGCGGGCATGCGGCCGCGCCAGACTAGGCCTTTGGCGCGCGAATCGGCGGCGGCATCTCGCGTTGCGCGTTCGAGAAGCTCCGTGCCGCGCAACAGCGCGTCGCTGGAATCCTTGGCTTCGACGGCACGAACGTAGGCGGCGTTGATCCAGTGGAGCTTGCCGTCGGCGCCGCGCAGCCAGACGGGATCGGGGATGGCGTCGAGCAGGCCGCGCAGCGCCTCGAGCTCGGTAATGGTGCGCGCCAGCCGCTCGCGCAAACGCACCGTTTCGAGGCGATCGCCGGAAACGTCGCGGATGCGCATCACGGCGCGGCCGCTGACCGCGCGCCCGTCGATTTCCAGCGTCCTCCCGCCGAGGCTCTCGACGGAGCAGCGGAATCCTTCGCCGCGCGCCCTGAGCTTTTCGACGCAGGCGTCGAGCTGTTGGGCGGCGTCCGGCGGCAGCCAGGATCCAAAGGCGAGGACGCGGCGCGCAACCGGGGCATCGGTCACAAGGCTGAGATCGCCCTCGATTTCCGGCTCGCCGCTGCGGGCGCCCCAGGCAATGATGATCTGCGGTTCTGCGGCGAGAAACACTTCGGCGCGGTCGAACTTGGCGCGTAAATCGTTGAGTTCGAGCAAGAACGCCGCTTCCGTTTTCGTCCAACGGCGATGCTCGCGCAAATAGAGAAGCGCGGTGATCGTCGAGAATAGTACCAGCCCGACGACGAGCGAGAGCCCGATCACCACGTCCTGGTATTCGCGCAGATTGTCGAGCACCAGCAGCGGATAATCGGTCTGCGCGGCGGCAGGGGCGGCAATGGAACAAAGGATCGCGGCGGCCGCAGCGCGCCGCGGAGCGCCGCGGCGCGACAGATCCCGCTTCCTCTCGGCAAAGCCGTTGCGCCGCCCGTCGTCCATTCCGACCTCTCGCGGCCATGATGCGACAGCAACGAATCGCTGTCACCCGGCGCAAATCGGTTATTTACACGATCTCAATAGCGATAAAGATCGGATTTGAACGGACCGGTCTCGGGCACGCCGATATATTTCGCCTGTTCCGGCGTGAGTTTCGTGAGCCTAGCACCCACTTTGGCCAGATGAAGAGAGGCGACTTTCTCGTCGAGATGTTTGGGCAAGACGTGGACGCTGCGGCCGTATTTGCCGCGTTTGGTCCACAGTTCCATCTGCGCCAGGCATTGATTGGTAAACGATGCCGACATCACGAACGAGGGGTGGCCCATTGCATTGCCGAGGTTGACGAGCCGCCCCTCGGAGAGAAGGATGATCCGTTTGCCGTCGGGGAACTCGATCTCATCGACCTGCGGCTTGACGTTGTGCCATTTGAAATTGCGCAAGGCGGCGACCTGGATTTCCGAATCGAAATGGCCGATGTTGCAGACGATGGCGCGGTCGCGCATGCGCCGCATGTGCTCGAGCCTGATCACGTCGATATTGCCGGTGCAAGTCACGAAAATGTCGGCCCGAGGCGCCGCCTCTTCCATGGTCGTGACTTCGTAGCTCTCCATGGCGGCTTGCAGGGCGCAGATCGGATCGATTTCGGAAACCATCACGCGGCAGCCGGCGTTGCGCAGCGATGCGGACGAACCTTTGCCGACGTCGCCGAAACCGGCGACCATCGCGACCTTTCCGGCCATCATCACGTCGGTGCCGCGGCGAATGCCGTCGACGAGCGACTCGCGGCAACCGTAGAGATTGTCGAATTTCGACTTGGTGACCGAGTCGTTGACGTTGATCGCCGGCCAGAGCAGCTTGCCCTCGCTCTGCATCGTGTAGAGTCGATGCACGCCCGTCGTCGTCTCTTCGCTTACGCCTTGGATCGCAGCGGCGCAGCGCTGATACCAGCCGGGATTCTCTTTGAGGCGGCGCAGTATCGCCCCGAAAAGCACTTCCTCTTCCTCGTTGGAAGGCGTTTCGAGAAAGGCCGTGTCGCCCCCTTCGGCGCGAACCCCAAGGTGGATCAGCAATGTCGCATCGCCGCCGTCGTCAAGCACGAGATTGGGCGCGCCGCCGTCGCCCCATTCGAAGATTTTGTGGGTATATTCCCAGTAGTCGTAGAGGCTCTCGCCTTTGCGGGCGAAGACCGGGATACCGGTCGCAGCCATCGCCGCCGCAGCGTGATCCTGGGTCGAATAAATGTTACAGGAAGCCCAGCGGACCTCGGCACCGAGCGCCCGCAAGGTTTCGATCAGGACCGCCGTCTGCACAGTCATGTGCAGCGAACCGGCGACGCGGGCGCCCTTCAGCGGCTGGGCTGGGCCGAATTCTGCCCGTATCGCCATCAAGCCGGGCATCTCCGTCTCGGCAATGGCAATTTCTTTCCGGCCCCAGGCGGCAAGCCCGATGTCGGCAACGGCATAGTCAGAGACTGTGCGGGTCATGAGAAGCTCCTCAAAAACTCGCGCCGGGTCATAGCAGGGACGAGGTTTTCGTGCAATAAACATATAAACAAGTCTTTATGTCGACAGGAAAGCTAAGCTTGCGCTGCGTAGCGCGCGGAAAAAGAGGCGGGCGATGAGCGAATCGCAATGGCTTGAGGTCGAGGATTATATCTGCGATCGGTTGATCGGCGATGACCCAGTCCTCGCCGCGACCCTGACGGCCTGCGATGTGACCGGGCTGCCGGCCATCGCGGTCGCCCCCAACGTGGGCAAGCTCCTTTATCTGCTGGCGCGCCTGCAGGGCGCCCGCGCGATTCTCGAAATCGGCACGCTCGGTGCCTACAGCACGATCTGGCTGGCGCGGGCGCTACCCGCCGCCGGCCGATTGATCACCCTCGAAGCCGACCCCAAACATGCGGCGATCGCGCAGGCCAATATCGAACGCTCCGGTCTTGCTCCGATCATCGATCTGCGCCTCGGCCCAGCGCTCGAAACACTGCCGAAGCTGGCAGGCCCCTTCGACCTCATCTTCATCGATGCCGACAAGGAGCACAACGCGGATTATTTTCGCTGGGCGCTGAAGCTTTCGCGTCTCGGCAGCGTGATCATCGTCGATAATGTCGTGCGCGACGGAAAGGTAATCGACGCAGAAGACGCCGACCCGATGGTGAAAGGCACGCGCAGGCTCTTCGAAGCGATCGCCGCCGAACCGCGCGTCACCGCAACCGCCATCCAGACGGTCGGCCGCAAGGGCTACGACGGATTGGCGATCGCGCTGGTGACGCGCCCGCCGCAGGATGGGGAAGGCTAGCGCGATTCCCGTATGCTTCGAGATGCGCGCGGCGCCTGTCCCTCGGCGTGCGCGCATCGATTACTCCGCGACTTCGGCCTTCTCTTTGGCTTCGAAATCGGCGCCGGTCTCCTGATCGACGGCGCGCATCGAGAGCCGCACTTTGCCGCGCTCGTCGAAGCCGAGCAGTTTAACCTTCACCTTGTCGCCTTCTTTGACGACATCGGACGTCTTGGCGACACGGCCTTTGGCAAGCTGCGAGATGTGGACGAGCCCATCCTTCGAGCCAAAGAAGTTCACGAAGGCGCCGAAATCGACCACTTTCACCACCGTGCCATCGTAGATTTGCCCGACCTCCGGCTCGCTGGCGATCGATTTGATCCAGTTGATCGCGGCGCGGATCGATTCGGCGTCCGACGACGCCACTTTCACCGTGCCGTCGTCCTCAATGTTGATTTTCGCGCCGGTCTTCTCGACGATCTCGCGGATCACCTTGCCGCCCGTGCCGATCACTTCGCGGATCTTATCGGTGGGGATTTTCATAGTCTCGATGCGCGGCGCAAATTCGCCGAGCTCGGCGCGCGCCGCGCTGATCGCCTTGGCCATCTCTCCCAAGATATGCAGCCGTCCGGCCTTGGCCTGGTCGAGCGCGACCCGCATGATCTCCTCGGTTATGCCGGTGATCTTGATGTCCATCTGCAGCGAGGTGACGCCGTTTTCGGTGCCCGCCACTTTGAAGTCCATGTCGCCCAGATGATCTTCGTCGCCGAGGATGTCGGAGAGCACCGCGAAACGCTCGCCTTCGAGGATGAGGCCCATGGCGATGCCCGCGGTCGGCGCCTTGATCGGCACGCCGGCGTCCATCAGCGCCAGTGACGAGCCACACACCGTCGCCATCGACGACGAGCCGTTCGATTCGGTGATCTCCGAGACGACGCGGATCGTATAGGGAAACTCGGCCGGGGTCGGCAGCATCGGATGGAGCGCCCGCCAGGCGAGCTTGCCATGCCCGATCTCGCGCCGCCCGGGGGAGCCCATGCGGCCGGTTTCGCCGACCGAATAGGGCGGGAAATTGTAATGCAGCAGGAAGCGCTCCTTATACGTGCCCTCCAGCCGATCGACGTATTGCTCGTCCTCGCCGGTACCGAGCGTGGCGACCACCAGTGCTTGCGTTTCGCCGCGCGTGAACAGCGCCGAACCGTGCGTGCGCGGCAATACGCCGACCTGCGCGAGAATCGGGCGCACCGTTTTCACGTCGCGCCCGTCAATGCGGATGCCGAGATCGAGAATATTCCAACGCACCACCTTGGCCTGCAAATCGTGGAAAACTTCTGCGACGAGGTCCTTCGGAAACCGCGCCTCGCCTTCGGCCGGCGCCAACGCCGCAAAGACTTTGGTCTTGACCGCATCGACCGCATTGTAGCGGTCCTGTTTCGAAGTGATCTTGTAGGCTTCGCGCAGATCCGCCTCGGCAAGACCGCGCACCGCGGCCTCGATCTCGCTCTTGTCGGAGACGGCCAGATCGCGCGGATCTTTGGCCGCCTTTTCGGCAAGCCGGATGATTGCGTCGATCACCGGTTGGAACCCGCGCTGCCCGGCCATTACCGCCGACAGCATTACTTCCTCGGAAAGTTCCTTGGCTTCCGATTCGACCATGAGGACGGCGTCTGCCGTTCCGGCAACGACGAGATCAAGGGCGGAGTCCTTCAATTCGTCAAGCGTCGGATTGAGCTTGATTTCGCCGTTGATGAAACCGACGCGCGCCGCGCCTACCGGCCCCATGAACGGAATGCCGGAGAGCGTCAGCGCCGCCGAAGTTGCGACCATGGCGACGATGTCAGGATCGTTTTCAAGGTCGTGGGAGAGAACCGTCGCGATGATCTGCGTGTCGTTACGGTAGCCGTCCGGAAAGAGCGGACGGATCGGCCGGTCGATCAACCGCGAGACGAGCGTCTCTTTCTCCGACGGTCGCCCCTCGCGTTTGAAATAGCCGCCCGGAATGCGGCCGGCGGCGAAGGCCTTTTCCTGGTAGTTCACCGTCAGCGGGAAAAAGTCGACGCCCGGTTTCGGCGACTTGGTGGAAACTACGCTAGCGAGCACCGTCGTCTCGCCATAGGTGGCAAGCACCGCGCCGTCGGCCTGGCGCGCCAGGCGCCCGGTCTCGAGCACGAGCTTGCGCCCCGCCCAGTTCAGTTCTTCACGATGAATATCGAACATCAGTCTTGGTCTTTCTCGTTCGAGGCAAAGACCCAAGGCCATGTGCAAGACGGCGAGAAGCTGCCAGAAAGGCAGCGCCTGGCGATCCTGCCATGGCGGTTGGTCTTTCGGTTCGGCAGGTGGCCCATGCCTCCGCCGCGTTCAAAACAAAGCGCATCGGCGCTCTGCAACATTGCAATACTAAAACATTTCCACCCGCAGCGGGACTCCGGGCTTGAGGCATAAACACCTTAAAGCGACGCCCCGGGGGAAGCCGGCAGCCAACCATTAAGTGGTTGCGTAAGCAGGCATTTTCCAGCGCCTCCTGGGTATCGCGGCAAAATGCGTGCGATTTTGCGCGCCGCCGCCCCACGGCGACGCTAGCGCCGGATGCCGAGGCGCTCGATCAGCGCCTTGTAGCGCGGCTCGTCCTGCCCTTTCATGTAGTCGAGCAGCTGGCGGCGCTGCGAAACCAGCTTCAAAAGCCCGCGTCGCGAATGATTGTCCTTCACGTGGGTCTTGAAATGTTCGGTCAGGCTGGCGATCCGCTCGGTGAGGATGGCTACCTGCACTTCGGGCGAGCCGGTGTCGCCCGGCTTCAAAGCATAGTCCTTGATCAGCGCCTGTTTGCGCTCCGCAGTAATCGACATCGGATGTCCTTTCGATTTTGAATATTTTCCGCCGTCGGCCAGGCCGGGATGTCGTCCAGCTAGGTTTCGGGAAGAGCCGCGCCGCCGTGCGGCGGAACGCGATGTCGCCTTATACAGAAATTTGCGGCGATGGGAAGGCGCTGGCACCGCTAGCGGCCGGCCAACTCAGGCGAACCGCTGCCGGCCACTCGCCGTCTAGATCGGATGCCGCGCTCGCGCCGCCGAATGCAATGCGCCGTTAACCAACGCCTGCAAGCAGCGTTTGGTTAAACACTAAAGGCTTAATTCATGGCTTTGAACGCAGATTTGGCATAGCCATCGATACCGTCTTCACCCAGAGATTTCCGATGCGGGATACGGATGTCGTTATCGTCGGCGGCGGTCTGGCAGGCTCGCTTGCGGCAGCGATGCTCGGCAAGGCCGGCATAAACGCCATCTTGCTCGATCCACACGCGGAATATCCGCCGGATTTCCGCTGCGAGAAGCTGGATGGCACGCAAGTTGCCCTACTGAAGAAAACCGGTTTGGCGGACCCGGTCTTGCGAGCGACGACCCTCGACGGCGAAACATGGATCGCTCGTTTTGGACGAGTTCTCGACAAGCGGCGGGGCGATCAGCACGGCATTCTTTACGCCCCGCTTATCGACACCGTGCGCGGCCTGATTCCGAAGAACGTGACCAAGATCGTCGCCAAGGCGACGGCGATCGAGACCGGTTCCGACCTACAGCGCGTCAGTTTATCGAACGGCGAAGAAATTTCCGCCCGGCTCGTCGTACTGGCCAACGGCCTGAACGCCGGTTTGCGTCACATGCTCGGCCTGACAACCGACTTGCTGAGCGAATGTCATTCGATCAGCATCGGATTCGACGTGCGGCCTGCCAGCCGGCGGGAATTCTCCTTCCCTGCCGTGACCTATTACCCCGATCGCTTCGGCGGTCGTGCCGCGTTCATCACGCTGTTCCCGATCGGCGCAACGATGCGCGCCAATTTCTTTGTCTATCGCGAAACGAACGATCCATGGCTCAAAGAGCTGAGTGCGGCGCCGGAAGCGACGTTGCTTGCGCTGATGCCGGGGCTGCACAAGGTGATGGGCGATTTCGAGGTTGTGCGTCCAATCAAGATGCGGCCGGTCGATCTTTACGCGACGCGCGGTTATCGCCGCGACGGGATCGTGTTGGTCGGCGATGCATTTGCGACTTCGTGCCCGGCGGTCGGTGCCGGGGCGCGTAAAGCGCTGATGGACGTCGAACGGTTATGCAACGTCTATATACCCCGCTGGCTCGCGACCCCCGGCATGAATGCTGCGAAGATCGCAGCCTTTTATGACGACCCGCTCAAAAGGGCCTGCGACAACTCGGCGCTCGCGAAGGCCTTCGAGTTGCGCTCGTTCTCGATCGACCCAGGATTGCCCTGGCGCGTCCGCCGTTGGGCTAAGTTCGTGGCCCAATACGGCATCGGAACGCTGCGCCGTCTCAAGCGGCAGCTGATGTCCGGAACAGCAGGTCGACGGAGCGTCGCCGCAACCACCAAAACCGAAGCGTCGCCGTAACTCAATGATGACCGCGGAGAAGCGGTCGCGGCTGACCGGCACTTCAAAACGGCAGATTGAATACCCGCCCGGGCACCAGCTCGCCGTGCTCGATCGCCCCGACGGCGATCACCACGCCACCGCAGGACGCATAGGCTCGCCCGCCCATCGGCGCATCACGGCCGCGAAGTAGGATCGATTGTCCACGCCGCAGCCGTGCCGCCGATTCGCGATCGACCGCAACGCGGGGCATTTCGGTGAGCCCGGCCTCGACGCCGAGCAACGCGTTCGCCGCGACTTCATCCGCCAAATCGGCGAGTGCTACGCCGTCCTCTTCCACAAAAGGACCGACGCGCGTGCGCCTTAGCTCGGCTACGTGCCCGCGACAGCCGAGGACCCGACCGAGATCGCGCGCCAACGCCCGTACGTAACAGCCCTTCCCGCAACGCGCCTGAAAGGTTGCCGCGTCGCGATCGGCTGCGATGAGAGTAAGCGCATGGATCAACACTGGGCGCGGCTCCAGATCGGGAATTTCCCCGTCGCGCGCCAGATCATAGGCGCGCTCGCCGGCGACCTTGATCGCCGAAAACGCCGGTGGGCGCTGCAGAATGCGTCCGGTGAACTGCGGCAGCGCGGCACGAATCTCGGCGGCCGCAGGACGATGCTCGGAGCGCGCGATGACCGTTCCGTCCGCATCGTCCGAATCCGTTTCCGCCCCCCAGGCGATCGTGAAGCGATAGGTCTTCTCCCCGTCCTGCACGAACGGCACGGTCTTGGTCGCTTCGCCGAGCGCAACCGGCAGAATCCCCGAGGCGAGCGGGTCGAGCGTGCCGGCATGGCCGGCTTTCTTGGCGTTGAAAACGCGCTTTAGCCGTGCCACTGCATGCGTCGATGTCATGCCGACGGGTTTGTCGAGCACCACCCAGCCGTCGATCTCGACGCGGTTCGAACGGGGCGCATTCATTGCTTGTCGGTACCCGGCAGGAGGTCGCGCTTCACCCGCGGCGAATCGAGCAACGCGTCGATCTGCGTGCCGAGATCGAAACTCTGATCGGCTCGGAAACGCACCTCGGGCGCGAACTTGAGGTTGATGCGCGCGGCGATCTCGGCGCGTAGAAATTTTTTGTGGCGGTCGAGCGCGGCAAGCACTGCGCTCATGTCCTTGCCGCCGAGCGGCATCACGTAGACGGTCGCAAGTTTCAAATCCGCGCTCATGCGCACGTCCGGCACACTCACCACGCGGTGTTCGAGCACCGGATCGCGCACCGCGCCGCGGGCGAGCAACTCGGAGAGCGCGTGGCGGATAAGTTCACCAACACGCAACATGCGCTGCGTCGGCTCGCCGCCGCTATGATGAACTCGGGACATGGTTCGTCCACGCGAATCGCGATATGACAATTTTGCAGCGGCTCATCTACATGCGTGTCGCGACGCACCCCTCTCGCAGGGAGAGGGGAGTGCTACAGCGTTCGTTTGATCTCTTGCACATTGTAGCATTCGATGACGTCGCCGACCTGCATGTCCTGATAATTCTCGAACGCCATACCGCATTCCTGGCCGGCAACCACTTCTTTCACCTCGTCCTTGAAGCGCTTTAGCGTCGAGAGTTTACCCTCGTGCACCACCACGTTGTCGCGGATCAGCCGCACGTTGGCACCGCGTTGTACGACGCCGTCGGTCACGCGGCAGCCGGCCACTTTGCCGACCTTGGAGATCGTGAAGATCTCCAGGATCTCCGCGTTGCCAAGCGTCTCCTCGCGCAAGGTCGGCGGCAAAAGACCGGACATTGCCGCCTTCACGTCATCAACCAAATTATAGATGATGTTGTAATAGCGGATCTCGATGCCTGCCTGTTCGGCAAGCGCGCGTGCCTCCTTGTGGGCCCGCACGTTGAAGCCGATCACCGCAGCGTTCGAAGCCGCGGCGAGCGTCACGTCGGATTCGGTAATGCCGCCGACGCCGGCGTGGATGACGCGTGCCGCGACCTCCTCGGTGTTGAGGTTTTCGAGGGTTGCGACGATTGCCTCGACCGAGCCCTGCACGTCGCCTTTGATGACCAGAGGGAATTCCTTGCGGCCCGCCGTCTTGAGCTGGCTCATCATGTCGGCAAGCGAGCCGCGTGCTGCGCCGCCGCGTGCCGCCGCCTTGTCGCGTTTCTGCCGCTCGCGATATTCGGTGACCTCGCGCGCCCGCGCCTCGGTTCCGACCACCGCGACCCGGTCGCCGGCCTCGGGCGATCCCGAGAAACCCAGAACTTCGACCGGCGTCGACGGGCCGGCTTCCTGGCGCGCTTCTCCTTTGTCGTCGATCAGGGCGCGCACCCGACCCCATTGCGACCCGCCGACGATCAGATCGCCGACACGCAACGTGCCACGCTGCACGAGGACGGTGGCGACCGGGCCGCGGCCGCGATCAAGTCGCGCCTCGATGACGGTGCCTTCCGCGGGGCGCGTCGCATCCGCCTTAAGATCGAGCACTTCCGCCTGCAGGGTAATGGCCTCGAGGAGCTTGTCGAGATTGATTCCCCGCGTCGCCGAAACTTCCACTTCGAGCGTATCGCCGCCCAGCGATTCGACCTGTACCTCGTGCTGGAGTAGTTCGCTGCGAACCCGCTCCGGCTTGGCGTCCGGCTTGTCGATTTTGTTGATCGCCACGATCATCGGCACACTGGCGGCGCGGGCGTGGGTGATCGCTTCGATCGTCTGCGGCATCACGCCGTCGTCGGCGGCCACGACAAGCACCACGATGTCGGTCACCTTGGCGCCGCGTGCCCGCATCGCCGTGAAGGCGGCATGGCCGGGCGTATCGATGAAGGCAATCGGCGCACCGTTTGGCGCCACGACTTGATAGGCGCCGATGTGCTGGGTGATGCCGCCGGCTTCGCCGGAGACGACGTTGGCGTGCCGAATGGCGTCGAGCAGCGACGTCTTGCCGTGATCGACGTGGCCCATGATGGTCACCACCGGCGGGCGTGGCCCTAAGTTGGCATCGGCATCGGGCGCATCGAACAGGCCTTCTTCCACATCGGATTCGGCAACGCGTTTGACGGTGTGGCCAAGCTCCTCGGCGATGAGCTGCGCGGTATCGGCGTCGATCGCGTCGGTGATCTTGGCCATCTGGCCCTGCTTCATGAGCAGCTTGATCACGTCGACGGCGCGCTCCGACATGCGGCCCGCGAGTTCCTGGATGGTGATCGTCTCGGGCAGGATTACCTCGCGCGAAAGCTTTTCTTTCGGCTCGGCGACATGGCCCTTGAGGCGTTGTTGGCGACGTCGGAAGGCCGCAACGGAACGGGTGCGTTCGTCCTCCTCGCCGGTGGCGCTGGCGACCGTGAGCCGCCCGCGGCTCTTTTGTTCGCCACCGCGGGTGGGGCGCGGCAGTACGACTTTCGGTGCCATGCCGGGCCGGCGAATGATTCGTTTCGTTTCCTCGTCGTCGATCGGCAACTGGCGCGCGCCGGCGGCGAGACCGGCGAATACGCCGAGGCTCTTTCTGGCGGTAGGCGCGGCCGGGGCGGCCACGGCGCCTGGATCGAGCCTGCGTTTTGCCTCCTGCTCGGATCGGCGCTTGGCTTCCGCCTCATGGGCACGGCGTGCCTCTTCCTCGCGTTTACGTTCCGCCGCGGCAGCGCGCTCCTCGCGTTCGCGCCGTTCGCGCTCTTCGCGCGCCTGCGCCTCCGCCAATGCTTGGCGCCGCTCTTCGTCCTCGCGCTCGCGCGCTCCGGAAAGGGCGCGGCTCCGCGCTTCGCGTTCCTCTTCCGTCAAGGTGCGCAAGACGACGCCCGCCGCAGGGCGCGCCGGCGTCGAGTGGGCAGGTTCGAGCTGCCTATCCGGCACGGCGGACGGCGGCGCGGCGGTTTGCGGTTCGCGCGGGGCATGCACCTCGCCGGAACCGAGCGCTCGACGCTTCACCTTTTCGACGACAACCGTCTTGGAGCGGCCATGCGAAAAGCTCTGCCGCACAGTGCCGGCCTCGACCGGACGTTTCAGCGACAAAGTCTTCGTCGGCGTCACGCTCAGCGTGCTGTCAGTATTTTTCGATTCAGCCATTCGTTCCAAATCCCAGGGCTTAAGCCCACTATGTCACAACTTTGCGGGGCCGCGCCCCGTCAACTTTGTACAGCCTCCGCGACGCCGGGGCTGCTTCGACCGCGCTCGGCGGGAAGTCGCTTTGCGGCGCTCTAGCAGATCGCACCGGCAGTTGCATCCACCGCCCCCGCATCGCAAGGCGCGGAAAGAGGGGAGCGGTAACGCTCCAATTTGCGGCAGTGCGAAAAAAATGCCTCGCTCGCCGCACCCTCGGTGAGCGCCGCATGTATCACATTTGTGCCGCCCAGTGCCAAACTCAATTGCGGCGAGGTGAAGAGGTTGATTTCCGGACGCGTTTGGCCGCCGAACTTGCGTCGCAAGGCCTGCGACAGCTTGCGGCTTCCGTCGGCGCTGCCGTCGCTCGCGTGAACGAGACCGGTTACGCCTGCCTTGATCGCCGCCTCGACTTTGAAGGAGCCGGCGATGACCTGCCCCGCTTTTTTGGCCATCGACAGCGCCTGTAGGCAATTCTCGACGAGCAAAGCTTCGATTTCCTCCGGTAAGGTAGCGGAAACCTTAACCTGTGCTTTGAAGGCGCGCGCGAACGCGTTCCTGCGGACCGCCTCGGCGACGACGTCGGCGCGGGCGGTCAGCCAAAGGCCGCGGCCGGGCAGTTTATGACGCAGATCGGCGACGACCTCGTCGGCGGGGCCGACGACAAAGCGGATCATGGCACAGGGTGCCGCTTTCGTCTTGGTGACGATGCAAGTCCGCTCCGACTCCGGCTTCGTTCGTCGCGCCAATGCGCCCTCCTTACTCGGCAACCGGCTCCTCCTGCGTCTGCGCTTCCGGCAACTGGTCGATCCAGCCCGCTTCGAGTCGCGCCCGCATGATCAACGCCTCGGCCTCCTCCCGCGAAATCTCGATTCCTTCCAGAAATCCAGCGTGTTTGACGGTCTCGCCCTCCTTGCGCTCGCTCCAGCCGATGAGATCGTCGGTGGCGCAACCGGCAAGGTCCTCGACGCTCTTCACGTCGTTCTCGCCGAGTTTGACGAGCATGGTGCGCGTAATGCCTTCAATCTTGGCGAGGTCGTCGGAGACGCCCAGTTCTTTGCGCCGCGCGTCGAGCTCGGCTTCGATTCTGGCCAGATAGTCGCGCGCCCGGTTTTGGATTTCGCTCGCCGTGTCCGCGTCGAATCCTTCAATCGCCGCAAGTTCGGCGGGCTCGACGAAGGCAAGTTCCTCCACGGAGCGGAAACCCTCGGAGGCGAGCAATTGGCCGACGACTTCGTCGACGTCGAGGGCGCTCATGAAAGTATTGGTGCGTTCGACGAACTCCTTCTGGCGTCGTTCCGACTCCTCGGCCTCGGTCAGAATATCGATGTCCCAGCCGGTAAGCTGCGAGGCGAGCCGCACGTTCTGACCGCGCCGCCCGATCGCCAACGACAATTGGTCGTCGGGCACCACCACTTCGATGCGCTCCGAATCCTCGTCGAGCACCACTTTCACTACTTCCGCCGGCTGCAGCGCGTTGACGATGAAGGTCGCCGCGTCCGCCGACCAGGGAATGATGTCGATCTTCTCGCCTTGCAACTCGTTGACCACCGCCTGGACGCGCGAGCCGCGCATGCCGACGCAGGCGCCGACCGGATCGATCGAGGAATCGCGCGAGATGACCGCGATTTTGGCGCGCGAACCGGGATCGCGGGCGACCGCCTTCACTTCGATGACGCCGTCATAGATCTCCGGCACCTCCTGGCGGAAGAGTTTGGCCATAAATTGCGGATGGGTGCGCGACAGGAAGATCTGCGGACCGCGCTGCTCGCGGCGCACGTCGTAGACGTAGGCGCGCACCCTGTCGCCCGGCCGGAAGACCTCGCGCGGGATCATCTCGTCGCGCCGGATCGTCGCCTCGCCGCGGCCGAGATCGATGATGACGTTGCCGTATTCGACACGCTT
This sequence comes from Methylovirgula sp., assembly GCA_030038595.1. Classification (GTDB taxonomy): domain Bacteria; phylum Pseudomonadota; class Alphaproteobacteria; order Rhizobiales; family Beijerinckiaceae; genus Methylovirgula. Next base: position 1,827 of record JASHSW010000071.1, on the reverse strand, counting down.
CACGACCCCGTTGACGATCTCGCCGATGCGATCCTTGAATTCCTGATATTGGCGGTCGCGCTCGGCCTCGCGCACTTTCTGGACGATCACTTGTTTTGCCGATTGCGCGGCGATGCGGCCAAAGTCGAAGGGCGGCAGCGTTTCAGCGATCCAGTCGCCGACTTGCGCGGCCGGGTTTTTCTTGCGCGCCTCGGCGACGCTGATCTGGGTCGCGTCGTTCTCGACCTGGTCGACGACCAGCAGGAGGCGCGAAAACCGTACCTCGCCAGTTTTTGGGTTGATCTCGGCGCGTACCTCGGTCTCCTGCCCGTATCGGGAGCGCGCCGCTTTCTGCATCGCGTCTTCCATCGAAGCGAGCACAATCTGCCGGTCGATCGATTTCTCGCGTGCGACGGCATCGGCAATCTGCAGCAGTTCCAGTCGATTGGCGCTGACGGCCATGGTTTTCTCCTCTCGCTGCCGCGCTCTACCGAGGCGGCGAATTCCTTACCTGGACTTCGATTGACGCAAAGCTTCGCGCCGCGGCTTGAATCGCCCGGGTCCGCGGCGCGGCGGCGGCTCCATTGCTTCGGGCACGTCAACATGTTTTGCCGTCTTGGCGCTACGCAGCGCCGCGCGGATCGACGCTTCGGTCAAGACAAGCTTAGCTTCGGCGATGTCGGCAAGCTTTAGCGAAACTTCGGCCAGCTCCTTTGCCTTCACGTCGGTGCGACGCAGCCGGACGCGAGCGTCCCCTGTCCCGCCTTCGCATTCCGCAATGATGCCGCGAAATCGTTTGCGGCCGTCGATCGCGGCGGCCATTTCGATCCGCGCTTCGCAGCCGCAGGCACGCTCGAAATCGGAGATCCGCACCAGCGGCCGATCGATCCCCGGCGAGGAAATTTCCAGCCGATAGCCGGCTTCGACCGGATCCTCGACGTCCAAGACCGGAGATAGGGCTTGGCTTACGGCCTCGCAATCGTCGACCGACATGCTGCCGTCCGACCGCTCGGCCATGATCTGCACGGTCGTGCCATCCTGGGCCGAAATCTTTACCCGCACCAAGCGAAAGCCGAGATCGGCGAGTACCGGCACGGCGATCGCAGCGATCCGGGCGGCGATACCCGTCTCGGTCGTGAACCGCGGTTCGGTAAGCTTGGCGTCCATCGCTAAGCCTATGATATCCAATGCCTATATCAGTACGGCTCCGCCCCGGAGAGCGGCAACAAAAAAGAGCGGGTCCGGCCGGGCCCACTCTCAAAATTCGATCATCCGAAAATGACCGCTATGAGAAGTTCGATTGGCTCTATATGCGCTTTTTTGAGGGATTTCGCAAGGTCGAGGAGCATTTCTCCTGCCGAGTTGCGCGGCGAAGCTTGGCCACTATAGTGCGCCGCCAAATCTCCCTGCCCCCGAGTCGCACATGCCCGAAGACAAAGCGATCAAGCGCGTCGTGCTCGCCTATTCGGGCGGCCTCGACACCTCGATCATCCTCAAATGGCTGCAGACCACCTATGGCTGCGAAGTCGTGACCTTTACGGCCGACCTCGGCCAAGGCGAAGAGTTGGAGCCGGCGCGGCGCAAGGCGGCGTTGCTCGGCATCAAGCCAGAGCACATTTTCGTCGAGGATTTGCGCGAGGAGTTCGTGCGCGACTACGTCTTTCCGATGTTCCGCGCCAACGCGCAATACGAGGGGCAATACCTTCTCGGCACCGCAATCGCGCGGCCACTGATCGCCAAGAAGCAGATCGAGATCGCCCGGAAAGTGGGCGCCGACGCGGTCGCGCACGGTGCGACCGGCAAGGGCAACGATCAGGTACGTTTCGAACTCGCCTATTATGCGCTCGA
>JASHSW010000070.1 GCA_030038595.1 Methylovirgula sp. | reverse complement strand
AAAGAAAACCGCGCCGATCCGCGAGTTTGTCGGCGCGGATGATCTTGACGTCCGCTATCTCCGCGTTCTCGACGGTAAGCATGGATGCCCGACAATCAGACGGCCAAGCCGAGCCGTCCGCCGCGATAATTTGCGGCGCGGATCGCCTCCCACCAAGGGCGGTTGGCAAGATACCATTCGATGGTCTTGCGCAGACCGCTGTCGAAATCGTGGGTCGGGCGCCAGCCGAGTTCGCTCTTGATCCGCCGTGCGTCGATCGCATAGCGCAGGTCATGTCCAGGCCGATCCGGAACGAAGCTGATGAGGTTGCGGCGCGGCGCCTGCCCGGCGAGCGGCGCAAGTTCGTCCACGAGGTCGCAGATCGCTTCCACGACTTCGACGTTGCGCCGCTCGTCGGCGGCGCCGACGTTGTAGACGGCGCCCGGACCGCCATGCAGCGCGGCGAGCAGAAGTGCTTCGGCGTGATCTTCGACAAACAGCCAATCGCGAACGTTGTCGCCGCGGCCGTAGACCGGAAGAGCGCGGCCTTCCAGCGCGTTGATGATCGTCAGCGGGATGAGCTTTTCGGGGAAATGATAAGGGCCGTAATTGTTCGAGCAATTGGTGATTACCACGGGCAGCCCATAGGTATGATGCCAGGCGTGCGCCAGATGATCGGAGCCGGCCTTGGAGGCGGCGTACGGCGAATTCGGCGCGTAACGCGCGTCTTCGGCAAACTGGCCTGTCGGGCCGAGCGATCCAAAAACCTCGTCCGTCGATATATGGTGAAAGCGGAAGCGATTGCGGCGGCCGGGCGGCAGAGCGCGCCAATGGGCCAACGTGCCCTGAAGAAGAACGTATGTGCCGACGAGGTTGGTTTGGATGAATGCGCCGGGCTCGTCAATCGAGCGGTCCACGTGGCTCTCGGCCGCAAGGTGCATGACGACATCGGGGTCGAAATCCGAAAGTACGGATTTGACGGCCGGGGCATCACGAATGTCGCCCTTACGAAACGCATAGCGCGGGTCGTGCGCCACGGGCGCCAAAGAGGCGAGATTGCCGGCATAGGTCAGCTTGTCGAAGACGAGGACGCTGTGCGCCGTCTTCTCGATGATCCGCCTTGTTACGGCGGATCCGATGAAACCTGCCCCCCCGGTGATTAGGATGCGCATCGATACCGCCGCTTTGCCGTACCAAACCACGCGAACCGCTCGCGAATGATCCTACGGAAGCGGGCCGCAAATTACAAGAATTGCAAATGCGAACTCCCAGTGTAGCGTCTATATACGAGAATTCGCGTTTGTCGTGCAGCGCTTCTGGTCCGCCGCGTCGATCGCGGCTCTGACGGCAGCGATGGAAGCTTTACGGGAGAAATGGATTTTGGCGTAATCCAGTTGGCGCCGCGATTGGTCCGTCCAACTCGCGTCGTCGGTCAGCAGCCGGACGAGCTCCTTTGCAAGCGCTTCCGCCCCATCGGCAATCGAGGCCACGTTGCTCAATCCTTCCAGCCCTTGCGCGCCGACCGGCGTGGTCACCAGCGGCACGCCGGCGTGAATGGCCTCGACCACTTTCAGCTTGACCCCTGCGCCGAAACGCAGCGGGACGACGGCGACTCGCGCTTGGCCATAGAGGGCGGCGAGCTCTGCTGCGCTGACGTAACCCGTGACCTTGATAAATTCGTTGGCGAGATTTTTCACCGCCGAGGTCGGATTGGAACCGACCATCCACACGGTCGCACCAGGTATTTGGGAGCGGACGAGAGGGAGGATTTGTTCCGCCAGCCAAACCGCGGCATCCACGTTGGGGGGATGAGCGAATCCAGCCACGAGAATTATCGAATTGGAAGCTGGGGGCATTCTTGGCGAAGAAAAATCGTCGAAGCAGAAGGGGACGAGTACGCGCGCCTTCACTGCCGGCTCGATCCGTCTAACCTCATCGACCTCTTCTTGCGAAGGGTAGAGAACCAGGTCAACCTTCTTCCAAATACCTCTTTCGACAGCTTCCATCTTCCGGGCTTTGATCGCCAGGGATCGATCCTTCGTCACGTCCGATTGCATTCGCATCCGCGCCGAATGCAGGTCGTGACCATAGAAGAGAACCGGTACGTCGGGGACAATCCGTTTGACGGAATTCAGGTAGCGTGGAGCAACATTAGGCCTGCTAAGAAAGACGATGTCGATATCGGCGCGGTACTTCGTGAGCCATTTGCGGAACGATACTACGTAAGGCCAGTATAACGTCTCGACGCCCATCTGTTGCAATGTTCGCGTGTAAATCGGGTCGAAGCGCCGGTTGCGCGGCCAGAATTTGACGATCCACCCGTCGAGCTGCAGGCTCTTGATCAGTTCGATCGTGTTGCGGGAGCCGGCATCGCGGTCGGGTTCCGGGCAGCAATGATCGACCATGAGCATGGTTCGGCGATGCCTGGATCGCTTGCGTGGCCGCGCCAGATGCTCGCCGTTTGCATAGTGATCCGCCTGCAACGTCGGGCGCCACTTTTCTCGCATCTTCGGTTGGTTCTCGAGCTGGTGCGCTTTGATGCCCGAGTACATATCGTTGCCGTGCGACACGCCTTCATGGTGAACGACGACGGATGCGGGCTGATAATAGACTTTCAGACCATGCTCGCGCACTTTAAACGCGAGATCCGTATCCTCGTAGTAGGCCGGCGCAAAGGTTTCATCGAATTGGCCGATGCTTTGAAAAACGTCGGCGCGCATAAGAATGGATGCGCCCGAACAATAATCGACTTCTCGAACGTAATTGTATTCAGGTTTCTCCGGGTGATTCAGGCGTCCGTAATTCCATGCCGTCGCATCGGCCCAAATAATCCCGCCTGCCTCCGCCAAACGGCCGTTTGGGTAGATCAATTTGGATCCGACCAGGCCGCACGCGGGGAAACGCTTGAACAGATCGAGCATGGCGTCGAGCCAGCCCTCGCTAACTTCCGTATCGTTGTTGAGGAAATGGAGATATTCGCCGCGCGCGAGCCCAGACGCGCGGTTGCACGAACGAAGAAACCCGACGTTTTCCGGGTTCTCCTCGTAACGCA
>JASHSW010000069.1 GCA_030038595.1 Methylovirgula sp. | reverse complement strand
CCGTAATCTTGCCGGCCGCAGATAGCGGCCGTTCGGGGCGTCGCGGGAACTCTCAACGTCGACCCAATCGCTGCCGCCCGATCCGTCGATGGTTGCGGGAGGAATCTTGTGCCGCTACGCTGCGCGGTGAGCGCACGTCCTCGGCGGCTGCGCAACGAAGCGGAGATCTTGCGCGTTCTGAACGATTTCGAGGTCACGGTGATCTATCCGGAGCGGCATTCGTTTCTCGAGCAAGTCCGCTTGTTCGCCGATGCCGAGCTGGTGGTCGGCAATAACGGAGCCAATCTAGCCAATGCGGTGGTCGCACGGCGCGGCGTCACAGTCTTCGCCATCGCATCGGAAGCGATGCACGACGACTTTTTTGGGATTTAGCGAACTTGAAATCGGGAAAATGTTTCTCGCTGCACGGCAACGGAAGGGATCCGAGTCCGGGCATGAACTCGGACTTCGAAATCGATCCCGGTCAGTTCCGTTGCATGCTGGAAGATGCCTGCGGATCGCTCGGTAGGAAACACTAAGCGGCCTTCCTGCCGCCGGGATTTGTATTTCGCTTGCGGCAGGCGCCTAGAGGGCGGCGGCGTAGACGAGATAGGCGGCAATTTCCGCCGCCTGCTGGGCTGCACCCGCGACATCCCCTGTCTGCCCTTTGAAGAGCTGGCGCGCCAGCGCAATCACGCCGTAGACCGCTGCGGCGCTCAGGACCAGCGCGAGGATCACCCGGCCGAGGCTCGCGCCGGCCAAAAGTGGTGTGAGGCCGAAAAGGAAGCCGATCAGCCCCGCAACGGCGAGCGTCGGTTCGGAGAGTGCGGCGGCGGCAGCCCCGGCGCCTTCGGCGCGCGCCGGCGGCAGGAGGTAAAGCACGAACAGCATCAGGGTGCGGGAGACCGCAGCGATCGCAATCAGCACCCACGCGGCGAGGCAGAGACTGTGGGTGGCGATGATAGCGATGCCGAGCACGCGCGCCAGCGATCCGAAGACCAATGCGAGCGCGCCGAAGGCGCCGATCCGGCTGTCCTTCATGATCGCCAGCCGTTCCTCAGGCGTCGCCCCGGCAGTGGCATCGGCGACATCGGCCAGTCCGTCTTCATGCAGGCCGCCGGTGACGAGGGCGAGGCAGGCGATGCCGATCAAGGCCGCGAGCGGCGGTGGCAGCCCGAGCTTGGCCGCAACGAACAAAGCAATCGCGGCGATCACCCCGATCGCGGCGCCGGCGACCGGCAGCATCCGGGCGCCGATCGGCATTTCGTGCGGCGCGTTCTCGAAGCCGAGCGCCGGGATCGGCAAGCGCGTGCAAAACCGCAGACAGCCCAGAAATTCGGCCGCGAGACAGGTTGCAAGATCCTTGGCTTTGGACAGGCGCGGATCCATGCGCTTTTCATGCGACAGGGCGGATGTTTTGTCGAGAGGCACCGGCGGGCGGATTACGCCGCCGCCTTGCCGGCCGGCAGGTCGGCATATTCCTCCTCCGTCTCGTTGCGCGCCCAATCCGGCCGCGCCGCCGAGAGCAGTGCGGCGACGACGACATTGGCGACAATGGCGGTGACGCCATTATAGACCGCAAAACTCGATCCGAAGATCGCGTGCACCGGCACCCAGGCGCCGGGCGTCCAGGCGAGCAGAGTGCCGAGCGCCATCCCCGTCGCCCAGCCGGCAAATAGGCCCCAGCCGCTGAACCGGCGCGTGAACAGGCCGAAAATCACCGCGGGGAACACCTGCGCCATCCAGATTCCGCCGAGCAGTTGAAGGTCGAGTGCGAACCGCGTCGCGCCGCGCAGAACAAAGAGCACAGCCCCGACTTGGACGACGAGCGCGACCAATTTGGCAAGCAGCGCCTCGTCGCGGGCCGCAAGGCCGGGGTCGATCAACGGTTTGAAAATGTTGCGCGTAAACGTGTTGGCGGCGCCGATCGACATGATGGCGGCCGGCACTAGCGCGCCGATGGCGATCGCCGCAAATGAAAATCCACCGAACCAGTCGGGAAAGATGGCAAGGATCAGATGCGGCACCGCGTCCTGCGGATCCGCGACATGCACGCCGGCCGCGTGCGCCATATAGCCCATCAGCGCGATGAGCCCGAGCATCACCGAATAGGCGGGCAGCGCAATCGCATTGACGCGGATGGCGTTCCCGCTGCGCACCGAGAGGATGCCGGTCATCGAATGGGGATACATAAGAAGCGCGAAGGCCGAACCGATCGCCAGCGTAATGAACGGGACGATCTGCTGCGGCGCAAGCAGCAGCCCCGCCGCGAGTTTGCCGCCCGAAGTGGCGACTTTCTGATCAAAGGCGGTGCTCGCGGCGTCGAAGATCGCGCCATAGCCGCCGAGCTTCATCGGCACGACGACGATCGCGGCAACGACGAAGATGTAGATCATCGTGTCCTTGACGAAGGCGATCATCGCCGGGGCGCGCAGCCCGCTGCGCGAGGTGTAGAGCGCCAGAATCGCGAACGCGATGCTGAGCGGCAGATGCGCTGCGAGCCCCCGTCCTTCGAAGCCCAGGGCTTCGATCACCTTTTCCATGCCGACGAGCTGAAGCGCGATATACGGCATGGTCGCCAGGATACCGGTGAAGGCAACCGCGAGTTCGAGCCATTTGTTGCCGTAACGGCCGAGTACGTAATCGGCTGCGGTCATGTAGTTCTTGCGATGTGCGACCGCCCAGAGCCGCGGGAAGGCGACGTAGAGAAGCGGATAGATGAGGATCGTATAGGGCAACGCGAAGAACCCGTAGGCGCCGATCGCATAGACCACCGAAGGCACCGCGATCACCGTATAGGCTGTGTAGAGATCGCCGCCGATTAGGAACCAGGAGATCCATGGTCCGAACCGCCGCCCGCCCAAGCCCCATTCGTGCAGATCGGCGAGATCGGCGCGCTTCCAACGCGCCGCGACAAAGCCGAGAAGACTGACGAGAAGGACGAATCCGACGAAAACGATCGTCGCCGGCCAACGCAAATGGCCGATCACCGTTTCTCCCCTTTATAGACGAGAAATGTGAGAACGCTCGAAATCGGAATGAGAAGCAGAAGCAGCCAGTAGAAGAAAGGAAAGCCGAAAAGCCGCGGCTCCATCATGTTGTAGAAGGGCACGCAGAGCGAGACGGCGGCAGGCAGGATCAACAGCAGATATTTCATCGCTCCCCCGTCGCCGCGCTCGAGCGAAGCGGGCGCGGCAGAGATTTAGCTTTGCCCGGCGCGGCGATCAAGAGACGAGCCGGTTTGGCGTTCTGCTTCGGATTTCCGTTCGTGACCCAGGCGGACATCGGCAGAAATAGAAATCTACCCTTGGGGCGGCCTCTTCGCGTTGCGGATATTGGTGATCGGCGTCCGCCGGTAGTTCAGGCTTACCCCAATGCTTTATTTGTAGTTTGCGAACGAGATTCACGTTGCCGTCGTGCAAGAAATGCTGATGATCTGCGCGCCAGCACAGCGAGTACGGGGAGCGGTCGGTGTCCCGATCGGAATCAGCCGGCCTCAGTTACGGAGGAAAACGTCGTGGCGACCTATGTCACCCTTTACAATTTTACGGAGCAAGGACTTCGCAACATCAAGGATACGGTCAAGCGGGCGGAAGCGGCGAAGAAAGCCGGATCGGAGGTCGGGATCAAACTAAACGAGATCGTCTGGACACAAGGACAATACGACCTCATCACGATCTCGGAAGCCCCGAACGAGGCGACCGCGACGGCGTTCTTGTTGAGTATGCTCAAGGCGGGCAACCTCCGCGCCCAGACACTGCGCGCCTTCACGGCGGCAGAAATGACAAAGATTCTGGAAAAGGTCGCTTAAGGGCCAAGCGAAACGACCGACGGCGCAGGTGCGGGCGGACGCCTGCCGGGACCGTGTCGTGATGCAAACCCCGAATATTCGCTAGAGTGACCCTCCCGCGGTGCCGACCGCCTGTGACATCCCGTGTGCCTTCGCTCTAAGGCTCGCTTCCGGCCCTTGGCGTCCGCGTACCGGCCGATGGATCGGGTCGGCGCCGATAGTACCAGCGAGCGCCGTCAGATAGTCCGGCGCGCTCACTCGCTCTAACTCGGCGCGTGCATGCTCAAGCCGGCCGGCGATGCCGAGCCGTTTGGCCTCTTCACGGTGGCCGGTACGCATCAGGAATTCCGTCAGGCTCCGCACGTGGCGTCCCCAGAGCGTCACATCCCGCTGCTGCTTTATAACGAGGCGCTCGCGATACCAGTCGCTTGCCAGCAGCGCCTCGCGGGTGAAGAGCGCCCGTATCTCGGGATCGCTCGCGGTCTTCCCCTCGTAGCTTCCGCGCGCCATGATATGCAGCAACGCCTTGAGCGGCGGGCAAGCATCGTCGATCGTGCCGTCTTCGAAATATGACTCCGCGACGCGCACCTGCGCCTCTACAATATTGTTGACGCCGTCGGCGAACACGGCGGGATCTTGAAGCTCGGGTTTGAGGATCTCGTCGGTGAAAACCACGGTGGGATTGTCGAAGACGCGCCCGAGGTAGGTGCGCACAAACTTGGCCGTGATCCGATAGCCCAGCCGGCTGGCCAGCACCTGCCGTCCGTCGAAGCTATAATCTTCGAGCTTTTCGAGATGCCCCGCTTCGATCAGCCGCTTGGGGTCGCGCTCATGGGGGAACAGTCGGCACCAGATCTCGGGGATCAGCAGGCTGATGTCGTGGTCCACACGAAGGTGCGGTCCGATGAAGCCGGCGGCGGAACTAAAACCCCCGTAGCCGGTAAGCAGCATCGCGACAAGCGCATTGTTGAGATCGGGCGTCGTCTGGATGGCGTTGAACGGTCCCTTGGTAAGAGCGCCCTCGGATCCGGCGCCGGTGGTGCTGGGCGACGTGCCTGTCAGCGAGCACACATAGTCCATGAATAGTTCCGGCAGCTCTTGGTAGTGGATCGGCCCGTAGACGCAGAGCGGGCGTCTTCCTTCTTCTGGCGGATTGTTACGCCGGCCCGACATCACGCCGATCACCGGAAACAGCACCGGCGCATCGAGCGGGAGGCGGCGGTTCAGCCGCGCGCCCATCTCCGCGACGTACCGGTCGCGCGGTTTTGCGAGGTCGGGCCGCAATTGCAGATAGCGCGGATTCTTGGTGCGCTTGCCATCGATGATCCTCGGCTCGGCCGAACAGATCGAAAAGCCGCCGTCGGTGCGGGCGGCGTTGTGGGCCACGTGTTCGCGCATCGGCAGCGTGAAGCTGTCTTGCACGACAACGTCCTCGACGATGCGTTGATTGTCCTCGCGGGTAAGCGGCTGGAAATTGGAACTGAAGAGTCCCGGGTTCGACATATCCTCTTCCGTCTGCCGGTCGAGCCCCGGGTGGATGGCGTCGTCGGGCCGCTGGAAGAGCCTGAATTCGCAGTTTTGCGCCAACTTGAGGCTTGGGTGTCCGTCGTATTCGCTCGGCAGTCCAACCAGGCGCGGCGCGGGGATGACCACCGTGGCCGTGATGTCGTCCTCCATCTGCACCTTGTCGGCCGCGACGAAGTCTTGCCTCAGCTTGTAGGTCCGCCAAGCGCCGTCCTCTTGACGGCCGATCCGCAGGTAATTGGCGACGAGTTTTCGTCCCTCGTATTTGAGTTCGTGCCCGGGGGCGCCGTTGATGATGTCCACGCTGAAATGTTGACGCCAATCCCGGCCCCAATCGGGCTGGTAGAAACGCTTGATGACGAACACGAGCGCCCGCACGTGGTTTGGAATGCCGTCGAGCCAAGCATTGTGTTTGGGCGTGAACTCGGCCGGGTTGGGGGTCAGGAGCTTGATCACCGAGCCAAGCGAACGTTCGGGCGAGAGAATTGGCCGCGAGGCGCCATTGCCGTTGTTGCCGCGCAATTCAGGAAGGCGTGCGTCATCGTAATTCCGGCCGAAGATCTCCTCGACCAGCGCCATATCCTCTTCGAAATTGCGCACGTAGAACGAGCCGGGCAGCACGGCATCCACCAGGCTTTTGCTGATCTCCGACTTGCCGCCGCCGGAGACGGTGCAGGGTTTGTGGCAAAACGTGCCCTCTGGCACCGTACCAATCAGCCGCCAGCTCGGCGCCCCTCCGTACTTTGCCATGCGGACCTTATAGCCGCTCGGATGGATGTAAATCCGGTTGGGCAGCAGCTTCAGATGCTGCGTCTGGCCATGCTTCGTCCAGGTGACGTCCTGGCGATGGACGTCGATCTCCATGTCCTCCGGCATGTAGTGGATTTCGGGGTAGATCTTGTCGGTGGCGTAGCCTGAGGGGTGGAGCTTCGTGCGTTCCCCTAAGAGCGCGAGCACCTCCTTGAACCGGTGCTGCGTGGTGCTTTCGCGGCGCATGAGATCGGGGACGAATCGATCTCCCAGGCTGAAGGCGGCGAACGCCAGCGCCCCGCCGGCATGTTCCTCTTCGGCCCCGCCGAGCAGGTTCGCGCTGAACCCGATCTGCGTCTTCACTTCCTTCTTGCAGTACCCGAAATAGTTGTCGGCCAGGATGGTCACCATCACGCCGTCCATGTTGCGCGAGGTGATCTTGAACGGGCGACCTTCGTTGTAGAGCTCGTTTTCGTCGTTCCAGCACATGCCGGCGGTGCGTTGAGCGTGGGTGGCGTCGCATGCCGGCGGCAGGCCGACGTCCTTCTTCTTCAATCGCGTGAGATGCGGTGCCAGGATCACGCAGCCGCTGTGGCCGGTCCAGCCGTCCACGTCGAGCGCGGCATCGTGGGTTGGGAGATAGGGGTCGCCGGCGTTGCCGAAGATGCTCTCGACGAAGTCGAGGTTCGAAACCAGTCCGCCCGGTACAAAGAACCGGACCTCGGTGCGTTTTTCGGGCGAGACCTCCGGCACTGCGGGACTGACGAGCGGGCGCAGCAACAGCGAAACCATGGTCTCCACCGGCTCGGGCCAATTCGCGGTGAATGGCAGGCGCAACAGCTCGCCGGGCGGGCGCAGCGCCTCCTCGAGGAGACGGAGATAGGTTGCGAGCGGCACGCGGATTTTGTCCGCCGGAATCGGAAGCCCGCCCTCCGCGACGTGAAACACCCCCTGCGTGGTGCGCCGATCGCTGATCGGGTTATGCAGGACGCCGTTGTCGAGCAGGTAGCTCGACACAACCTCATTTTGCCAAGCGTCCGCGTCTACCGGGAGGGACAGCTCGCGTGCCAGCCCATAATGATCGAGAATGAAGGTTTCCCCCGGCAGGCGCACGGGCTCGGCGACTCCGGCGGCTGCGAGGAGTCCGTCGATATAATGCTGAATGCGTGCATCGGCGGGACAGAGATGGTGGGAGAGCAGCCGGGTCTGCTCGCGGTAGCGTGCGAAAAGATCGCCCGCCAGGTGGAGCAGGTCCTCGTCGGCGTTGTCGGCCGGGATCTGGACGCCCATGGCCGCGAGTTTGAGCAGAATCGAACTCACGGCGGCGGAGCGCTCCGGCAGCCAAACCGATCCGTCCGCCTTCAGTCCTACAGCGCGTTCCAGATCCATACCCGCCCCCACGCCCGAGTCCATTCAGAGTCCAAACTGTCCGTCGCTTTTGAGACAGCGAGCAGTGCAAATTGAGGGAGGCTCTGGCCCGTCGGTTTAATGAGTTTACGCGGCTTGGCGTTGGTGCCGCAAGCGGGGTTCTACGACGGTCTGGCGTTTGATCCTTATCTCTATGCAACAGGGTTGTCCGGCCATGACCGAAGTAGACGTCGGCAGGGGTCAGATCGTCGAGGCTCTCGATAAGGCCGATGGTCGCTGTCGGCGGCGAAGGCCCGGATCTCTGCTTCGAGATCGCTCGGCAAGCGGTAATTCTCCGCAAGGATGGCGATTCTTCAGCGTCCCGTGCAAACGCCCGATCTTGCCTTGGTTCATCGGATGGTATGGGGCCGCGGACATGGCGCCGGTTGAGGGCGCGTCTCTACCCATGCGGCCGCGCAGCGGATAACCGCTTGCCGAACCGTTGCCGAAATTGAAACGGAGATTCCACCCGCGCCCGCATTATTGGGCGAGGATTTCAACGTCGCGGTCCTGCGTCGATTGGACTTTGAAGGTTGCTTGAAACGTTCGGTTGTCGTGCCGTGCGATCGCCACGTATTCGCCCTCGGCGAGGACGACGGAGGGAAACGCCCCGATCAGTTCGCGGATCACGTCGCCGCCCGGCGTCAAAATTGTGAATGCGGAATTGGCGAGCGCTTCGCCGCCGGGACTGCTGACGAGTTTCAACGTCATGACGGCGGCGCGATGGCGCAGCGTCACGTCGGTCAGCTTGCCGGCCTGGACGCGCAGGTCGGCGCTGACGACGGAATTCGTCGCGTTGGCCACGCCGTTCGGGCCGAGCGAGCCCATCCCCGTGGTATCGAGCAAGGTCGAGACGATGTGATAGGTGCCTTCCGGCAGGCCGATGATGTCGCCCGCTTTGGCGTTGGCCAGGATCAGCTTGGCTTCCGAATTGCTGCGCTCGGGAACATAGATCGAGATCTTTAGTTTGGCTGGATTGATCGGCTGATTGCCGAGCATCGCAACGACCCGCAGCCCGCCGGCGTTGAGGACGAGCCGTTCGCTCGTCGGCTGCCCGGCGATGACGACGCGTTTGGTCATTCCGGCGAGCCCCATGGCCACGTGCGCGATGTAGGTGCCGTCGGGCAGAGAGAGGGATGGGGCGGCATCCGTGGATTGGGCGACGAGCCGATGTGAACCGTCGGCCTGCGCCGTCTCGTCGAAGACCCGCCAGACCAATCCGCTGCGCACCGGTTGGGTGTCGGACGCGCTGAGAAAGGCGGAGAGCAGCAAAGTGCTGCGGTTGACTGGCGGCTGCACCTCGGGCCGCGGCCCGAGAAGGCCGCCAGGCGGGATCACCGGGGCGACGCCCATATCCATGGCGACAGCGGGCGGATTAGCGTGCGCCGCACCGGCGGCGGCAAGCGCGATTGCCAACCCCATCAGCCGCAATATTCGGGCGGAGCAGGTGTGCGGCGCTTTGCGCGTCATCGCTTGATCTCTGCGTCGGCATCCGTTCGCCGCGCGCGGGAACACAATCCCGCGGTGCGACAAGCCCGACGTTGACTTCAGGGGTGAAGTTGACCTTTTCGTGGCGGCCCATTCGGGCGGCCGATCTTGGTGAAAACATGAACGATTGCATCGAACTATTGCGTACGCGCCGTTCCGCGGCACCGGCCCTCTTGACGGGGCCGGGCCCCACCCGAGACGAGCGCGACCTCCTGCTGACGCTCGCCGCACGCGTACCCGATCACGGCAAGCTCGTGCCGTTCCGCTTTATCGTCTTCGAAGGCGCCGGGCGCGACAAAGCGGCGGCGATCATCGTCCAACGGTTCGCCGAGCTCGATCCGGATGCGGAT
>JASHSW010000007.1 GCA_030038595.1 Methylovirgula sp. | reverse complement strand
TTCCTTATCGATCGCCGAGGCGATCTCCGGATCGGCGTCAGCCAGGGAGGCGGTAAAGAAGGAATTGGGCGCCGGGCACGCGCCGGCATCGAACTTATTCATGACGCACCTTGAAACAAACTTGCGGCGGGGATGTCGCGCGGCGCCTTTACGATGTGGCTGGCGCACCGGCCTCGGCTGCACTTAGCATGCCGGACCCGCAGCGTGAAGGCGGGGGAGGCCTATCCGGGGCGCTACTGCCCGTCGCTCGTCGGCGGCGGCTGATCGTACCCCTGCCCCGGCTGCGCCGGCACGTTCTGCGGGGGGACGAGAGGCGCCACGGCCGGCGGCGCGCCCGTCGAGACCTGTTGGGCCTGCACGGCACCTTGTGCCGGCATCGGGCCAGGCAGCTCATCCGAGGCGACGGAACCCAGTCCGTCGCGCTGATAGATGTCGTCGCGGAACTCGACGAGCCCATCCGGCATCGCCCAGGCCGTGATGTAGACCCAATAGACCGGCACCGGCTGGGCGAGCTTTACGTCCACCTGTTCGCCGGATTCAATCACCTGATCGATGCGGTCGCGATCCCAGCCGGGCGTATCTTCCAGCAGCCAGGCTACGTAGTCGCGGACGTCCTGCACGCGGATGCAGCCCGAGGAAATGAACCGATCGTCGTCGCCGAAAATGCCCTTTTCCGGCGTGTCGTGCATATAAACGCCGTAGGGGTTGGGAATATTGATACGCACCGCGCCCAGCGAATTGATGTCGCCGCCGGTATCCTGGCGGAACTTGAAGTTTACTGCGTCTTCCGAATTCCAATCGATTTGGTTGGCCTGCAGCTCGTTGCCGTCCTTGTCGAAGATCCGGATCTTGTGTTCGGAGAGATAATTGGGATCGGCCTGCATTCTCGGAATCAGGTCCTTGCGGATGATCGAGACGGGCACCGTCCAATAGGGATTGAAATTGATTTCGGTCGCCTTGGTCATCATTACCGGCGATTGCCGGTCGATTCGGCCGACGCCGGCGATGTGGCGGGTGACCACCGCCCCGTTCTCGACCGTCTCGACGGCGGCGGCCGGAATATTGGCGACGACGTAGCGCTCGCCGAGATTGCCGGAATAGGCCTTAAGCCGCACGATGTTGATTTCGAGCTGCCGCAGGCGGACGTCGGCCGGAACATTGAGCGCGGCGTATGTATCCTGATCGACGGTGCCGGTCTGGTTGAGCCCGTGACGCGCCTGGAAATGTTTCACCGCCGCGTCGACGTAGGAGTCGAAGACCGGCGAAAATCCGACGCTCGCTTCAAGATCGCCGGATACGGCAAGCCGTTTGCGCAGCGCCACGACCGCGTCGCCTTCCGAACCGAGCTTCAGATCGCCGGCCGCGGGCACCTGATTCCAGCCGCCGGCAGCGACCAGCTGCCGGTAATGCTCGACCGCCTGTTCCGTCGCGGTGAAGGTCTCCGTCGAAAGCAGCGGCGTCGACGAACGGGGCACTGCAAGATGGGCGTCGGCGTCGTAGCTCTGCGCCCACTCGACCTGGCTGTCGAACGGATCGCCAGCCATGGCCGGGGCCAGCCCCGCCGCGAAAATCCCGGCCGGCACGAGCAGCGCGGCCAAAATGCGTCCGAAGCGGGAGGCTTCCGATTTCGAAGGAACGAGCGAATATCCAGCCAAAGCGAGCTCCAAACGTCTGCGTCGGGCCCTAGATCGCACGGTGAATGCCGAGTGCCCCGCGCCACCCTGGCCCGTCGGGACCCTGCGCCGATCCCAGCGCTTCGAATCCAGCTATATTCTCTTGGTTAAAAGGTCCCAAATGGGCGGCGATTTTGTGGCGCAACAGCAGAGATAAGGCAAGTCTCCCGCCAGTTTGCCGAGATGGGCGTGAGAGACGCCGCAGTTTATGAGAGCCCTGCCGGCCGCACAATCAATTCGTCGCGGCATAAGCCGGCTTGCCCTTGCCCGCAAAAGCAATGCGGCGCGCCGGTCTCCAGGAACGGCGCACCGCATTGGGAGAATTCACGCTTGGTCTTAAAGACGGAAGCGAATCTGATCGGTCCAGAACCGTTCGAGGCGGTTTAAGGACTGGTTTAGCCGGGCGAATTCGTCGCAGCTGATGCCGCCGATCTGCTCGACCGTCACCACGTGTTTGTCATAGAGCGCCGCGACAATATCATGCACTTCCTTGCCCTTCGGCGTGAGGCTGATGCGCACCGAACGGCGATCGAGCCGCGAGCGAGCATGATGGAGGTAGTTCATCTCCACAAGCTTTTTCACGTTGTAGGAGACGTTCGAGCCGAGATAATAGCCGCGCGTGCGCAATTCGCCGGCAGTCAACTCTTTGTCGCCGATATTATAGAGCAGCAAGGCCTGCACCGAATTCACGTCGCTGCGTCCGCGCCGGTCGAATTCGTCCTTGATCACGTCAAGCAGTCGTCGATGCAGACGTTCGACGAGCGTAAGCGCCTCGATATAGGCCGGCCTTACCTCATTCACCCGCCCGCTGCGCGCCTGAGCAACCTCGGTCTTGAGAACGCTGTTCATGACCCATCCCTTCATCTAAGTCGAGCCTCCCCTTCGCCGCGGCTCAATGAGGAATGATCTATAATGCGCGCCAATGAAAACGAGTTTAAGTAACACGCTGAATCAGAAGTTTAGCTCTTGCAGTGAATCAATGTTGAATTCAATTCGATCTTTACGGTAACGCTGCTTAAGAATTGAGTTTGTTAACTTACGAAGCCGTTGCCGAAAACGTACCAAATCCTTTAATACGTGCATTACGGCTCGCGCAGGCTCGCTTTGAACGTCAGCACGAAATAGGCGGCGATCAACAGAACATCGATCGCAATCCATGTCATCGAAATCGAATTGCGGACCGCAACGGCAATGAAGATCTGCGAGCTCGCCACAAACAGCCACAGCGCACCGCCCCAGGGCGTGGCGAGCCAAAGTCCGACGGCGGCGACAAGATCGGCGATGGCAAAGAAAATAATCGCCGCCGAGGTCGCGCCCGGCAACGTATCGAACACGGGTCGGCTGGGCAGCAGGACGAGCGCCCATTCGGCCAAGCCTTGAACGATCCACAGGCACGCCAGCAGCCGCATAAACAAGACGAGGATCGACCCCCACTGCGTCTGGGCGGCCGTCTTGCCGGGAGCATCGAGCCGAATCGCGGCGCCCGGCGGCGGGCGTTCCGTCTTGGGCTCGAAAGAGCGAAAAATCTTCATGCGGCACCGGCCGAGAGTTCTTCAGAGAGCGGCACGAAATACGCGGCGATGTCGGCCGCCTCGATTGCCCCGACCGATGCCGGCTTCCAGCGCGGTGCGTGATCCTTGTCGACAAGCGCGGCGCGCACGCCCTCATAGAAATCGTGTCCATATACGATCCGCGAAGCAATGCGAAACTCCATGCGTAAGGCCGCCTCGAAGTCGAGATCCACGCCAAGCTGCATCTGCTTCAATGCGATCGCCATGCTGGTCGGCGAGCGCGAACGCAGCGCCTTCAACGTAGTCGCCGCGAAGGCCGAGCCGGCGCTTTGCGTTTCGATTTCCGCCAGAACGGCGGCAAGGCTTCGGGGCGTGAAAGCTCGCACGATGGCTTCGCGCTCGGCAAGTAAATCGGAGCCGGGCGGCGCGATTTGTTCCGCCGCGACGGCGTGCTCCGCCTCCTGCCCATCGACGAGCCGTTCCAGGAGCGCATCGAATCGCGCCGCCGGCACGTGCGCCGTTGCAAGGCCGAGCGCGACGAGATCGCCAAGCCCGGCGCGCGCCCCGGTCACCGCGAGATAGACGCCGACCTCGGCCGGCAGGCGGGACAGGAAAAAACTCGCGCCGACGTCGGGGAAAAACCCGATTCCTACTTCCGGCATGGCAAAGCTTACGCGCTCGCCGGCGACCCGATGGGCGCCGTTCACCGCGATGCCGGCGCCGCCGCCCATGACGATCCCGTCGATCAAAGCGACGTACGGTTTCGGATAGAATTTGATGCGCCGGCAGTTGCGGTATTCGGCATGCAGAAAAGCAAGTTGCTCGGCGTGGCGCCCCGTTTTGCCGAGTTCGGCGACATATTTGATGTCGGCACCGGCGCAAAAGGCGGCGGGGCTGGCGCTGCGCACGACGACGCTGCGGACCTCCTCGTCGCGCGCAAATTCGTCGAGCGCACCGCCCATAGCCACGATCATGTCAAGACTCAACGCATTGAGCGCCCGCGGCCGGTTGAGCGTGATGACGCCGCAACGACCGGTTTTCTCGAACGCGATTTCGACTTCGTTCATCCTACCTCCGTGGGTGGATTACCCGCGCGGCGGCTAGGCCGTCAATCTGGGGCAGCGGTAATGGAAAATCGAAGAACTTGCCCACGGTACACGGGCTTATGCTATGAACCGCATCAATTTCGAGGACAGCGATGGCTTTTTCGCCGCGGCCCAACGTTAACCCCAACAAGCTCCCGCTCGCGCAGCGGCCGCGCCGCAACCGCAAGGCGGAATGGGCGCGCCGTCTCGTGCGCGAACATGAACTGACGACGAGCGACCTGATCTGGCCGATATTTCTCGTCGAAGGCGAGGGTTTGCGCGAGCCCATCGCCTCGATGCCGGGCGTAGAGCGGCTATCGGTAGACGAAGCGGTGCGCGCCGCCGAGCTCGCCGCCGAACTTGGCATCCCGGCGCTGGCGCTCTTTCCCAACGTTGCTCCTTCGCTACGCGACGCCGAGGCAAGCGAGGCGTTGAACGAAGCCAATCTTGTCTGCCGCGCCATCCGCGCCGTCAAACGCGCCGTGCCGCAGGTCGGCATCATCACCGATGTCGCGCTCGATCCCTACACGAACCACGGCCACGACGGACTGATGGAGGGCGATGAGATCGTCAACGACGCCACCGTCGCCGTGCTCGTCGCCCAGGCCCTGAACCAGGCGCGCGCCGGTGCCGACATCATCGCGCCTTCCGACATGATGGACGGGCGCGTCGGCGCCATCCGCGCCGGACTCGACGCAGAAGGCTTCGAGACTGTGAACATCATGTCCTATGCGGCGAAATACGCGTCCGCCTTCTACGGGCCGTTCCGCGACGCGATCGGCACCAAGGCGACTCTCGTCGGCGACAAACGCACCTATCAGATGGAGCCGGCCAACTCCGAGGAGGCGCTGCGCGAGGTGGCGCTCGATATCGAGGAAGGCGCCGACATGGTGATCGTCAAGCCGGGCCTGCCTTATCTCGACGTGATCTTCCGGGTGAAGGAGACGTTCGGCGTGCCCACCTTCGCCTACCAGGTGTCGGGCGAATACGCGATGCTGATGGCCGGCGTCAAAAACGGCTGGCTCGACGCCGACCGGGCGATCTTCGAAAGCCTGATCGCTTTCAAACGCGCCGGCGCCGCCGGCATGCTCACCTATTTCGCACCGCTGGTGGCAAAGCGGCTGAAGGAGGGATAGACAGCCTCCTGATGTACCCTATCCGGGCCCGTGCCGCCGCGCTTGCTTGCAAGCGGGGCGGCGTTTAGTCACCTCCTACGCCGATGCCGCAACCTGCGCCCGCGAAATCCGGCGCGGATTCCGCGGCCGGTTGTCCAGAGCGGCGACAGCGATAATTAGAGTATGGAATGTCGATGACGCACACGAAAACCGCGCAACCTACGGACCGCCCGGAGCCGGTCGACGAGGCCGCGCGCGCCGCGCTGCGTTGGCTTGAGAAGCACCAGGATGCGGAGGGCTTTTGGGTCGGGATGATCGAAACCAATTCCGCCATCGAGGCCGAATGGCTGCTCGCCAGCCATATTCTCGGCGTGACGCTGCCCATGCAAGACGGTCTCATTCGCGCCCTTTTGCAGCGGCAGCGGCCGGACGGAGCCTGGGAGACCTATCCCGGCGCGCCGGGTGGCGACATCAACTCGACCGTCGAAGTCTACGCGGCGCTGCGCCTCAAAGGGTTTGATCCGAACGACGCGGTCATGCGCCGGGCGCGAGACTGGATCCTGAAGAACGGCGGATTGCGCAAAGTCCGGGTGTTCACCCGCTATTGGCTGGCGCTGCTCGGCGTGTGGCCTTGGGAGGCGACTCCCAATCTGCCGCCCGAGATTATTCGCCTGCCGCTCTGGTTTCCGTTCAACATCTACAATTTCGCACAATGGGCGCGCGCGACGCTCGTCCCCCTGGCGGTCATCGCGGCGCGACGTCCGGTCTTCCCGCTGCCGTCGGGCGGCAGGCTCGAAGAACTCTTCCCAGGGGGCTACGCCAATTTCGATTTCTTTCTGCCCGAAAAAAAGCCCCGCGTTCTTTCGCTCGAATGGATGTTCCTCAAGATCGACCGAATCCTGCACATCGCGCAAAACGCGCGGCTCACGCCCGGGCGCGGCACCGCGATCAAACTCTGCCTCGAATGGATCTTGAAGCACCAGGACGCGGACGGCGCTTGGGGCGGCATTCAGCCGCCGTGGATCTACGGATTGATCGCGCTGCGCGTCGAAGGCTATGCCGTCGATCACCCGGCGCTCGCCAAAGGCGTCTCCGCATTGGGTGATCATTGGAGCTATGAACGCAACGGCGCCACCCACATTCAGGCGAGCGAATCGCCGGTCTGGGACACTCTGCTCGCCCTGCTTGCGATGCAGGAGGCAGGTTGCCGAGCCCAAGAATCGGCATCGATGCAGAGAGCGCTCGATTGGGTTCTGCGCAAGCAAGTGCTTTGGCCGGGCGATTGGTCGATCAAAGTCAAGGACGTCGAACCGGGCGGCTGGACTTTCGAACGCGCCAATCTTTATTATCCCGACATCGACGATACCGCCGTCGCTTTGCTCATGTTGGGCAAAATCCGCGACACCACCCAAGGCGACCTGCGCCGCAGGATCGACACCGCCATTGAACGCGCGCTGGCATGGTCGCTTGCCATGCAATCGCGCAACGGCGGATGGGCGGCCTTCGATAAAGACAACGACAAAGAGATCGTCTCCAAAATTCCTTTCTGCAATTTTGGTGAAGCTCTGGATCCGCCGAGCGTGGATGTGACGGGCCATATGATCGAGGCTTTGGCGGCGCTCGGCTGGAACAAGAATCATCCGGTGGTCGCCAAGGCGCTCGCCTTCATGCGTTCGGAACAGGAGAGGGACGGCAGCTGGTTCGGCCGCTGGGGGGTCAATCATATCTATGGAACCGCCGCCGTGCTGCCGGCGCTTCAGGCGATCGGCGAGGATATGCGTCAGCCCTATGTCGAACGGGCCGCGAAGTGGCTCGTCGGCAAACAGAACGCCGATGGCGGCTGGGGCGAGACCTGCGCTTCCTATATGGATCCGAAGCTGCGCGGCGTGGGGCCCAGCACCGCGTCGCAAACCGCCTGGGCGCTCATCGCTTTGCTCGCCGTCGAAAGCTCGGAATATGCCGCCGCGATCGGCAAGGGCCTGGCATTTCTGGTCGAGACCCAGGATGAAGCCGGCACTTGGGACGAGCGCTATTACACAGGCACCGGCTTTCCCGGCTACAACGTCGGCGCACGTCTCGACCTCGACGCCGAGGGCTTGCGCGAAAGACTGCAACAGGGTCCGGAGCTGTCGCGCGCCTTCCTGCTCGGCTACAATATGTATCGACACTATTTTCCGCTGCTGGCGCTCGGCCGGGCCAAGCACGGGGGGGCGAAGGCCTGAGGCGCCAATGGCAGCGCCCGTTCGGCTCGGTAAGCGCTTGCGCGCACTCCGGCAGGGGCTACTTGTATCCGGGCAGATTAGGGACCAAATTATGCGGCGGTCCCGCGTTCGGCGATGGACCTACGTCCTTGGGCGGATTCGAGCATGACGACGATCGGCAATTTCGAGCACGGTGAAGCCTTCTTCGTCGGCCCCGCGCTGCCGCCGGAGGCGCTCGCCGGCGTCAGAACCCGGCGCATTCTGGCGCTCGGGCTCGATTTGATCATCGTCTCGATTCTTTCCTTCGTGATTTGGTTCGGGCTCTTGATCCTAACCTTCGGACTCTCCCTGTTTTTGGTCCCGCCTATTTTTCCGCTGGTCGCCTTTTTCTATAACGGGCTCACGGTTTCCGGATGGCGGATGGCAACGCCGGGCATGGGCGCCATGGACCTCGAAATGCGCCGCCTCGACGGAAGCCGCGTTCCGTTTCTCAATGCTGCGGTGCACGCCGTATTTTTTTATCTGAGCTGGATGTTCCCGCCGGTGTTCCTGGTCTCGCTGCTCTCCAACGATAAACGCTGTCTTCACGACATCCTGGCCGGGGTGATCGTCGTCCGCCGCCCCTACCAAGCCGTATGAATGATTCCACTTTGCGGGCGACCGGCGTCGGGCTAACGTCGCGTTTGGTGGGATAAATCGCGGCCGCTCGGCTACGGTTTCTCAAATGGATATACGAGCTTGACGCGAGAGCTGCGCGACGCACCGCAATTTTATCTGACCGCGCCCTCTGCCTGCCCGTACTTGCCGAAGCGGGAAGAACGCAAGGTCTTCACGCATCTCATCGGCCGCCGGGCGGCGACGTTGAACGATACCCTCACGCAATCCGGATTTCGCCGCTCGCAGACGATCGCCTACCGGCCCGCCTGTGAAAATTGCCGTGCCTGCGTCTCGGTGCGCGTCAAGGTGGACGAATTTCTTCTCTCGAAGAGCCTGCGTCGGGTGCTGCGGCGCAATTCGGACATCGTGGGCAGCGTGGTGCGAAGCGAACCGACCGCCGAGCAATACGGGTTGTTTCGCGCCTATCTCGATACCCGCCACGGCGACGGCGGCATGGCCGACATGACGGTGCTCGACTATTCGATGATGGTCGAAGACAGCCACGTCGAAACGCGGCTCATCGAATATCGCGCACTCGACCTCGGCGGGCGCGGACCGCTCGCCGGAGTCTGCCTCACCGACGTCCTCGCCGACGGCTTGTCGATGGTCTATTCGTTCTATGAGCCGGAAGAAGAGAAGCGCTCGCTCGGCACGTTCATGATCCTCGATCACATCGAGCGCGCCCGCGATCTCGGCTTGCCGCACGTCTATCTCGGCTATTGGGTGAAAGGCTCGCGCAAGATGGCCTATAAGGCGCGCTTCCTGCCGCAGGAGCGGCTCGGCATGAACGGCTGGGAACGGGTGGAGTAGCGCTCACCCGAACTTATTGTTCTTCGGAAATCCCTTCGGCGGCAGGCGGCCGGCGTCGGCGCGGTTGCCGACCCAGTCGGAGAGTTCGCGAAAAGCCAGCGTGAAGGTGCGCCCCGCCGAATCCTGCCAGGTCAAGCCGTCCGCCTTGCCGAAGACCCGCGCATCGGAAATGCCGCCGTCGCGATATTTCTGCAGCCGCACGCCCTTGCCGCGCCCCATCTCCGGAACCTGCTCGCGCGGGAAGATGAGGAGCTTACGGTTCTGCCCGATGACCGCGACGTGATCGCCGGCGGCCGGAACGATCAGCGCCGCTTTCGCCGCATCGACGTTGAGCAGCATCTTGCCTTTGCGCGTGCCGCCGACCATCTCGTCGCAGGGCGCAATGAAGCCGCGCCCGTCGCTTGCAGCGACCAGCATTTTCTCGCCTGCGACATAAGGAAAGACCGCGACGATCTCCTCGCCTTCGCCGATGTCGGCCATGAGCCGCAAAGGTTCGCCTTGCCCGCGCCCGCCCGGCAGTTTCGAAGCTTCGATCGTGAAGATGCGTCCGTCGCCGGCGAGGACCAGGATCTTTGCGGTGGTCTCCGTAAAGAACGCTTGTTTGAGAGCGTCGTCGCCTTTGAACGAAAGATTGGCGAGATCCTCGACGTGCCCCTTCAAGGCGCGGATCCAGCCCTTCTGCGAGACCACCACGGTGATCGGCTCGCGTTCGATCATCGTGCCGGCGAGATCGGCGTCGGCGAGATCCGGCGCCTTTTCAAACCGCGTGCGGCGGCGGCCGAGCTCGGTGTTCGGCCCGAATTTCTTTTTGAGCTCGCGGATCTCGGCGCCGACGATCCGCCATTGCCGGGCGGTGTCGCCAAGCAAAGCTTCGAGGTCGCGCTTTTCTTTGCGAAGCTCTTCGAACTCGCGGCGCAGCTGCATCTCTTCGATGCGCCGCAGGCTGCGCAGCCGCGTGTCGAGAATGTAATTGGCCTGGACTTCGGTGAGTTTGAAGGCCGCCGTCAAAGCGGCTTTGGGATCGTCGTCCTCACGAATGATGCGGATCACTTCGTCGAGGTTCAGGAACACGATGCGCATGCCGGCGACGATTTCGAGCCGGCGGCCGATCTCGCCAAGCCGGAAGCGCGCCCTTCGCTGCAGCACAACGCGGCGATGGTCGAGCCATTGCTGCAAGGCCTCGTGCAGCGAAACGACGCGCGGCACGACGCCGTCGACCAGCACGTTCATGTTCATCGGGAAGCGGCTCTCGAGTTCCGTCGTACGGAAGAGCTGCTCCATCATCAGCGCGCAATCGACGCTGCGCGAGCGCGGCTCGACCACGATGCGCACGTCCTCGGCCGATTCGTCACGCACGTCGGCGACGAGTGGCAGTTTCTTGTCGTTGAGAAGCTCGGCGATCTTTTCGATGAGCCGCGACTTCTGCACCATGTAGGGGATTTCGGTGATTACCGCCGCGTAACTGCCGCGCGCCCCTTCTTCGCGCACCCATTTCGCCCGCACCCGGAACGAGCCGCGCCCGGTCCGATACGTCTCTGCGATCTCTTCCTCGGAATCGACGATGACGCCGCCAGTCGGAAAATCCGGGCCCGGCAGGAAGGCCATCAGGTCGTCGCTCGTCGCTTTCTTATGGGCGATGAGATGCAGCGCGGCGTCGCAAAGCTCGGCGACGTTGTGCGAAGGGATCGACGTGGCCATGCCGACCGCGATGCCTTGCGCGCCGTTGGCGAGGAGATTGGGGAAGGCGGCGGGCAGAACCACCGGTTCGCGCTGGTCGCCGGAATAATTGTCGCGAAAATCGACCGCGTCTTCGTCGATGCCGTCGAGAAGCAGGCGGGCGACCTCGGTCATCCGCGCTTCGGTGTAGCGGTAGGCGGCGGCGCCGTCGCCGTCGATATTGCCGAAATTGCCCTGCCCGTCGACCAGCGGATAACGCGACGAAAAATCCTGCGCCAGGCGGACGAGCGCATCGTAGATCGCCTGGTCGCCGTGCGGATGGAACGAGCCCATAACGTCGCCGACGATCTTGGCGCATTTCTTGAACGTCGCGCCGGGATCGAGCCGCAGGACCCGCATCCCGTAGAGGATGCGCCGATGCACCGGCTTCAGCCCGTCGCGGGCATCCGGCAGAGCGCGGCCCATGATGGTCGAGAGCGCGTAGGCGAGATAGCGCTCCTCCAGCGCTTCGCGCAGGTTGACCGGTTCGGCGGAGCCGCCCGGCGTCGGCGGGACGATATTCTTGCCCATCTGGAAAGCCTTCGTCCGGCCGCCTTGCCGCGGGCGGGCGCGGATGGATTCCATGTAATGGATCCGCTGAGTCGCGGCAAATTGACCGAATCCGGCCGGCGCGGAATTCGATCGGTGTTGCCGCCCTGCACTAGATCGGGGCGTCCGGCCGCCTTAGGTAAGTGCCGGTCTGACGAAACGGGCGCGGGGGAATGGCAAAACTCATCTTCGGTCTTGGCGTTGCCACGAGTTTGGCGATTCTCGCGATCGCGATGCTCGGCACGCCGGAGACAAGCGCACGCGCCGCGCGCGACGGTGCGCGAGCGTCGGCCGGCTGCAGCGTCGAGGCGCTTCCTTTGGACGAAGGCTATGGAGTAACCCGCACGGTGCTGCGCCGCACCTGCGCGGACTGATCATCGCGCCGCGAGTTCATCGCGCTTGGCGATTTCCGCCAGGTAGGCGCGGCGCGCGGCAGGCAGCGCAAGCCCTCGCGGCGCGAACACGTCGCGGGCCAGAAAATAGCCGGTGAGTTCGAACCCGTCGCCGAGATCGGAACGTGGCGGCGTTGCGGCGACCGCCGCGGCGCGCAAGAAACCCGGCAGGCGCAAGAGTCTATCGTGATAAGGCGCCCCTGCCCGTCGCGACACGGCACGGCCCGTCTTCGGCGAGACATAGACGAGATCTTCGGTCGCGCCCGTCGCCGCGCAGCGTGAAAGGTCGAGCCCGAAGCCGAACTCGGCAAGGACCGCGAGTTCGAAGCGCGCGAGAAGCGCCGGGCCTAATTTCTCGTCGCCGAGATAATCGGCGATGCGTGAAGCCGCTTCGTAGAGCCGTGGATGCGGATCGCGTTCGGCGAGAAGTCGCAGCAAGGCGGCGATGTGATTTAGCCCATGCAGCGCCGCGGCGCTCGCCATCAGGCGCCCGGCGCGCGGCTCCGTCAGCTCGACGGCGTAGAGTCCCAGATGTTCGTCGAGTCGTGCCCGCCAGGTAAGTGAAGCCTGATTGCCCGGCTGCAGCACCGGCCGCATGCGGCGCGAGCGGCCGCCCCGCACCAGACCCAAATGGCGGCCGTGTTCCGCCGTCATCGCTTCGAGGATGACGCTCGTCTCGCCATGCTTTCTGATTCCGATGATCAGACCTTCGTCGTGCCATTCCATGCGGGTCTGCCGGCCTATACTTCGTCCTCGTCGTAGCGATAGCCGACGCCGTGGACGGTGCGAATGATGCGCGGCGAGGCCGGATCGATCTCGATCTTCTTGCGCAGCGCCGAGACGTATTGATCGAGCGCGCGGCTGTTGGGCATATAATCGCGTCCCCAACAGAGGTCGAACAATTCGTCGCGCGAGACCGCCTGCCCGCGCCGCTCGTAGAGCGCCGCGAGGATCGCGACCTCGCGGCTCGTCAAATCGATCCGTTGCTCGCCGCGGTAGGCACGCATCGCTTTCTGATCGATTTCGAGATCGCTCATGCGCAG
>JASHSW010000068.1 GCA_030038595.1 Methylovirgula sp. | reverse complement strand
TGCGGCAATTCATCGAGCGAGGTTTTGCGGAGGATGCGGCCGACGCGCGTCACCCGAGGGTCGCCCTTCGTAACGAGTTTCGCGGCGCCGAAATCGAGTGCGTCCGCATACATCGATCTGAACTTGTAGATCTCGATCAGCTCGTTGTTGAATCCATAGCGCTTCTGCTTGAACAGAACCGGCCCCCGTGAATCGAGCTTGATGGCAAGCGCGGCGGCCGCCATCAAAGGCGCGAGCAGGACGAGCAGGATTGCGCCGACCACGCAATCGAAGCAATATTTCAGCACAAGATCCCAATCGGCGATCGGCCTGTCGAAGATGTCGATGAGCGGGACCGTGCCGATGTAGGAATAAGAATGCGGCCGGAAGTGCAGCTCGTTCCTATGCGCCGCCAGCCGGATGTCGATCGGCAGAACCCAGAGCTTGCGCAGCATCTCCAAGAGGCGCTGCTCGGCGGTGATCGGCAAGGTGAAAATGACGAGGTCGATGCGCGTGCGCCGCGCGAATTCGATGAGCTCGTCAACCGTGCCGAGCTTCGGAAAGCCGGCGACGACCGTAGGCGAGCGCGCATCCGTTCGGTCGTCGAAAATCCCCAGCACTTGCAGATCGGCCTGCGTCTGCCTGGCGAGCTGCTGCAACAGGCTGTCGGCCGCCGATCCGCCGCCGACGAGCACGGTGCGGCGGACGAGCCGGCCCATGCGGATTAGCCGGTCGACGAGCAGCGCCAGAACAATGCGCTCGCAGCCGAGCGCCACGAGCCCGCAGCAGAACCAGATGAGCAGGAAAGCGCGTGGATAAACCGCCTCGACCCGAAAGCTCGCGACGGCGACGAAGGCCGCGCCGAAAATACACGCCAAACCTATCGCAAGGCGCAAGGCTTTGGCCGGAAATGTCCGGAATACGCTGATCTTGTAAAGACCGAAAGACTGGAGGGCGAGCACCGCGCCGGCGGCGACCAGCGGAAGGCCAAGCACGAAGAAATAGGACAAATCATGCCGCTGCGATGGCGCGGCACGGAAGAGATATACGCCGAGGCCGGCCAGCAGGATGAGGAGAAATTCCGCCATCCGCACCAGACCCTCGAGGACGACGCGGGAGACGACCGGCGGTGCCGGACTGCATTGCAAATCCCGCGCCGCGGCCAAAAGCCGTTCGGCGTCGCTCGGCACATCGCCGGAAAATCCGGGTTTCTGCAGGTTATGCGGTGTAAACGTGGTCATTCCCCGTGCGATCGTTCAGGAAGGAAGGGCATACGAGGCGTTCGGTGCATCCCTGCGCCGCGACCGTTTCGCGATCGCCTCGGTGTAGCCAGCAAGAACGGCGTCAGCCATGTCGTCGATTGTGAACAACGTCCTGACGAACGCGGCGAGCGCTGCGGCGTCCTGCTCAAGCTCGCGCGGGTTTCTTTCGAGCGCCGCCTGCATCGTGGCGGCGAGAATCGTCGGGTTGCCGCAAGGGATGAGCCTGTCGCGATAAGGCCCTAGTATTTCGGCGATTCCGCCCACGTCGGTAGCGATCATGGGTACCTGCGCCGCGGCCGCTTCAAGCACGATATAGGGAAGCGATTCGGCGCGACTCGGGACGACGATGATGCGGCCGAGTCGGAAAGCCTCGCGAGCAGGCATCGCTCCCGCGAAAGTTATATCGCGCAAGACGCCGCGTTGCCTCGCTTGCGCGACGAGTTTGGCTTCGTCACGCCCCGCTCCGACGAGTATGAGACGCGGCCGCGGAACGCGTGACGAGAGCAGGGCCATCGCATCGATCAGCGTATCGATCCCCTTGGCGCCGCAGAGTTCGCCGATGAACAGGAAGTCGGCGGCATCCGCGGCGGCTTTGCGCGGCGCAAATTCCGTCGGGCTGAGTCCATTTCGGACGATCCGCACGAGGCTTTTTGTGCGGCCGACGCGTTCATCGAACTGCCCGGCGACATAGGCGCTTTCGAAAAGAAAAATGTCCGTCTGCGCGGCAAGCAGACGTTCGGCCGTCATGTAGCTCCCCGAACGGAAATGGAAACTGCCGCCATGCGGCGTATAGGCCCGGATTGGCGAAGCAAATCCCGGCAGGAAAGCCGGCAGGCGCGCATAGGCGCCGCCCTTCGATCCGTGCCCATGGACGACATCGGCGCGAAGCGCGCGGGCGTGCAAGGCGACCCGCAGGGCGGCGGGGAAGTCGAGAATGTGCGGCGGGCGCGGCATCGGGAAACGCCGAACGCCGAGCGCCAGCGAGGGTTCGAGATCGGCGAGAATCTGAACCGCACGCTCCCCGCCGGTCAGCGAGTCGGCTACGAGGCCGACCGCATGACCGCGGGCGATCTGTTCGCGGGTGAGATCGACCACGTGCCGGAAAAGGCCGCCAACCGGGGCGCGCAATACATGGAGAATGCGGAGCTTGCGGTCAGGCGCGTTCTCGGTCCTCGGCATTTCCATCTCTTCAGAAAAAACGCTCGCGCACGACGATCGTGTCACCGGGCTGCACCGCATATCGGATCGGCGCTTGGCCGGTCACTTCCTTGCCGTCTATGTCCCGCGTTACTTCGACGCCGTCTTTGTCGGCTCTCGGCGTAAATCCGCCGGCGATCGCCACGGCGGTCTCGGCCGTCATGCCGTTGACGTAGGGATATTGGCCAGGCGTCGTGACCTCGCCGAGGATGAAGAAAGGCCGATACGCTTCGACCTCCACGGAGACGTGCGGATCCCGCAGGAAGCCGTCGCGCAACCGTCTTTCGATTTCGTCTCCGAGCGACGCGGTAGTCTCGCCTTGCGCAGGCACCAAACCAATCAGCGGCATCTGAATGTGGCCCGAGCTGTCGACCGAATAGGAGTTACTCAAGCCCTCCTGTCCGTACACGATGACGCGCAAGCGATCGCCGCTCGCAAGCCTGTAAGGCACGTTGGGATCGGAGGTGTAGTAAGCCGAGTAGGACGCCGCGCAAGCCGTGAGGACAAGCGAAAACGCCAGCAAGCAAACCGAAACCAAGGTGCGCCGCATGATCAGTGCCGCAGGTTTGAAATCTCGCCAAGGGGCCGCATCGGGTTTTCGATTTATAAGGCGGGCATGGTTAATAATTCTTAACCTTCGGAAGCCGATTTCAGGAAGATATTAACCTTGTTTCAACTTTAAAACGGCTTGATGCGCTGATCCAGGCAGGCGAGCGCTGATGCGAAGAGGCGATCACGCCTCGCGAGGTTGTGGCATGACCCAGGCATTCGAGCCGGATACGAATTCCGATCAGCGCTCGGGCGATCTCGATCTCGGCACGCTTGGATCGGCAATCTACAAAAAGCGCAACTGGATTATTGTTCCAACCGCGCTCGCCTTTCTGCTCAGCGCCGCTTTCGTGAGTCTGGTCAAACCAAGCTTCACCGCCGAGGCGGAGGTGTTGCTCGAGAACCAGGAGAACTTCTTCACGACTCCGGGCCGCGCCGAGCTGCAGCCGCAGCAGGAGGGTTTGGATACGGATTTGGTCGGCAGCCAGATACAAGTCATCACTTCGACCGATCTGGCGCGCCAAGCGGTCGAACGGCTCGGTCTCGTCGGCAATCCGGAGTTCGATCCTTACGCCAAAGGTCTCGGCGTTTTCTCCCGCATTCTCGTCGCGTTCCACCTGATACGCGATCCGATGCAGATCCCCGCCGAAGATCGCGTCATCGCGACTTTCGAAGAGCACCTGTCGAGCTACTCCCCGCTGAAGACCAGGGCCATCATCATACAATTCTCTTCGCGCGATCCGGCGCTCGCAACTCGCGCCGCCAACGAGATCGCGGATATCTACCTGGAGATGAACTCAAGCGCGAAGCGCGAGATCGCCAGACAGGCCGCCGCTTCGCTTGCCGCGCAGATTCCCGAGCTGAAGATGAAGGTCACGCATGCGTTGGACGACGTCGAACGCTACCGGGCGATTTCCGGCTTGCTCGCCGGCGCCAACAACATGACCATCACCGGCCAGCAGCTCGCCGACCTCAACGGCGATCTTTCGCACGCCCGCGCGGACATGGCGGACGGGCAGGCGAAAGCGACGCTGATTCGCCAGATGCTCCGCGAGGGGCGGCTCGCCGAAGTGCCGGACGTAGCCAACAACGATCTCATCCGCCGCATCGCCGAACAGCTCGTAACGGCCAAGGCGCAACTTGCTTTGGAATTGGGCACGCTGCTTCCCGGCCATCCGCGCATCAAGGAGCTCAACGCCGAAATCGCCAATCTCGAGGTCCAACTGCAAACTACCGCGGAAAGTACCGCCGAGGCGCTGGAGAACAATTCGAAGATCGCCGCGGCGCGCGTCGCCAACCTCGAAACCGCCATCGATCAACAGAAGAGGGCGGTGGTGGTCTCCAACGCCGACGCGGTGCATTTGCACGAACTCGAGACCACCGCCCAGGCGCTGCGGGATCAGCTCAACAGCAGCCTGACCAAATATCAGGTGGCGCTGGCCAGCGCGAATTCGACATCGACACCGGCCGACGCGCGGATTATCGCGCGCGCCACTCCGCCGCAGGAACCGTCGTTCCCCAAAAAAGTGCCCACGGTCGCCTTAGGAACGATCGCCGCGTTTGTCTTTTCGCTCGGCGCCGTGATTGCCAGCGAGCTGTTCTCGGACCAGCCGCAGCAATCCGACGGCGCCGAAGAGCCGCGACCCATCGAAGATCGTAAGCGGATTATTGCACGGATCGCTTCGCGCCTTAAGGAGTTTGGCGTTTCGCGCGATAACGTGGAGGATGAAGACGCCGAGATCAGCGAAGACGGCGATATTAGCGACGACGACTTCGGCGCTAAAATCGCGGCGCGCGCCGCCGGCCTGCAAGGTGTGCAGATCGTCGCGACGCGGATCTCCGAGAGCGAGGCGGCAAACGCGGCGCTGCTTGGATTTGCACGCAACCTGGCGCGCGACGGCAGGCCGATCGTGGTCGATCTCGATGCCCAGGCAAACCAGGTCGCGGCGCTCTTCGACGCGGAGCAAAAGACGGAAAATGTGCTTGGGCTGACGGACCTGTTCGAGGGTAAAGCGTCGATATCCGAGATCATCCACCGCGACTGCGCCTCGCGCCTTCACTTCGTGCCGTTTGGTTCGGGTCAGCAATTTGATCCCGACGATCTCGACACGATCCTCGATGCGCTGGCGCAAAGCTACGATTTCGTCGTTCTCGCCGCCCCGCCGCTCGCCACAAGCGAGATGCCGAAGGCGCTCGCGCCCTATGCCGATTTCGTCGTGCTCGCCGCGCCGAAGAACCAGGAGGCGGATGCGGCGTGCGCCGAACTCAAGGCGGCCGGCGCCGCCGATGTTCTGGTGATCGACAACCCGGACGAAACGGTTGCCGCTTAGCGTCGGGCCGGCCGGGCGGCGGCTGCGTCGCCGCCAAAGATCGAAGCTTGTCGCGGCGACCGGCCGGTCTAAACTGCCGCCGGCATGAGCGCCCGCCCAAGAATCCGAGATATCGTCGCCGATCCGATCCTCGCGTTGATGCTGGCGCTGGGCTTCTCCTCGGGCCTGCCGTTCCTGCTTGTACTCGGCACCCAGGCGCTGCGCCTCGCCGAGGCCAAGGTGCCGATCGCGGAGATCGGGCTGATCAGTTGGGTCGGCCTCTGCTACTCGCTCAAATTCCTCTGGGCGCCGGTCATCGACAGCGTCGATGTACCCTGGCTGGGGCGCGCCCTGGGGCGGCGCCGCGCCTGGCTTCTCGCCGCGCAGATCGGCGTCGCCGGCGGCCTCGTCGCGCTTGCTTTTGCGGATCCGGCGCGTTCGCTCTCCGGTCTCATCGTGCGCGCCGCGATCACCGCCTTCTTCGCCGCCACCCAAGATGTCGTCATCGACGGTTGGCGCATCGATTCCGCGCCGACCGAGCGGCAAGGCATCATGGCTGCGACATCCAATTTCGGGTATCGGCTCGGGATGCTCGCCGCCGGCGCGGGCGCCCTCTACATCGCCGATTTTTTCAGTTGGCGGACCGCCTATCTCGCGATGGCGGCGCTGATGCTCGTCGGCATGATCGCCGGGCTGCTCTCGCCGCGCTTGCCGGAGCGCGCCCGCGAGACCGACGTATCGTTCGCGGCCAAATTCATCGAGCCCGTGGCCGATCTCTGGCGCCGATACGGGCCGCTGCTTGCCGCGATCCTGCTGCTCGTCGCGCTTTATCGCCTGCCTGATTTCCTCAGCGGCGTGATGGCCAACCCGCTCTATATCGACCTCGGCTTCTCGAAGAGCCAAATCGCCACGATGTCGAAACTCTACGGCGTGTGGATCGGCATCGTCGGCGCATTTGCCGGCGGTTTTGCGATCACCCGGATCGGGTTGATGCCGGCGCTGCTGATCGGGGGCATCGCCGCCGCCGCCTCGCACCTCTGCCTTGCGCTGCTCGCCGCCAACGGCAAGAGCTTGGCCCTGCTGGCGCTCTCGGTCAGCGCCGAAAATTTCGCCGGCAATTTCGCCGGCGCGGCGCTGATCGCCTATATGTCGTCGCTCACTTCGCCGGCCTATGCGGCCAGCCAATATGCGCTGTTGAGTTCGCTCTTTGCGCTTATCGGCAAGTTTTTAGGCGGCCTTTCGGGTTTCGCCGTGAAGCAGATCGGCTTTGCCAGCTTCTTTGCCTCGACCTCGACGATCGGCTTGCCGGTCGCGGCGCTATGCCTGCTGCTCTGGGCAAGACAGGGGAAAACTGCGCGACAGCCGCAGCCGGAAGTCGCGGAGTGAGGGGAGTCGCTTCGCTCGAAATCTAACGCCGATGCACGGCGAGCGGCCCGAACGCCTGCGTCACCGGCATCATTTCGATCGTGTTGATGTTGACGCGCGGTGGAAGCGTCGCGACCCAGTAGATCGCCGCGGCGATGTCTTCGGGCGTGAGCGCGTCGGCGCCTTCGTAAAGCTTGGCGGCGCGGCTTGCGTCGCCATGGAAGCGGATCGTCGAAAACTCGCTGCCGCCGACGAGCCCCGGCTGAATGTCGGTGACGCGCACGCGCGTGCCGAGCAAATCGGCGCGCAGGTTCAGCGAGAACTGATGCACGAACGCCTTGGTCGCGCCGTAGACGTTGCCGCCCGGATAGGGATAGCGCGCCGCCGTCGAGCCGAGGTTGACGATCAGACCGCGATCGCGCGCCACCATGCCGGGCAGCGCCGCGCGGGTCACATAGGTGAGGCCTTTGATGTTGGTGTCGATCATCGCCTCCCAGTCGTCGAGGCTGGCCTTGTGCGCCGGCTCGAGGCCGAGCGCGAGCCCGGCGTTGTTGACGAGCACATCGATCGCGGCAAAGGCGGCGGGGAGCGCTTCGAAGGCGCCCGCGACGGCGGCGCGGTCGCGAACGTCGAAGACGAGCGGCAGAACTTTGTCGCGGCCGAGTTCGGCGGCGAGGCTTTCGAGACGCTCGCGCCGTCGGCCGGTTATCACGACACGGTGGCCCTCTTTGGCGAAACGCCGCGCCGTCGCGGCCCCGAACCCCGCGCTCGCGCCCGTGACGAAGACGATCATGAACTGCTCTCCCAGAACCGCTTGTGCTACTCTAGGCGCAAAGCGGCGGGAAGGGGAGGGCACGATTCCGAACCATGAAGGCGACGGCACGAGGAACCTGGCATTCTCACAACGTCCGCACTAGTTTGGCGCATATCGAAACCGAGGGAACGCCCCATGAAAAAATTCCTGGTTCTCTTTCTCATTCCCCAATCGGTGCTCGCCGAGTGGCTGAAGACCGACGCCGACAAGAGAAAGGCGGCGGAAGACAAAATGCGCGGCGAGTGGAACGAATGGATGCGCAAGAACGCCAAAAAGATCGGCGATACGCAGGCGTGCGGCAAGACCAAGCGCGTTACGGCAAGCGGCGTCTCCGATACCAAGAACGACATTCACCTCTACTCCATCGTCGAAGCGCAGTCGCAGGAGGAAGCCGCGAAGCTTTTCGAAGACCACCCGCACCTGCAAATTCCGCAATCCTCGATCGAGGTCATGGAGATTCGGCCGATCACGGGAATGTAGCGTCAATGTCGCCGGCGCCGCGCCGAGGCTGCGTTCGCAAGCTTCTCCTGCCGCCTGCCGCGCTCACCGCGCTCGTCTTCGTGCTACAAGG
>JASHSW010000067.1 GCA_030038595.1 Methylovirgula sp. | reverse complement strand
ATACGCCGGGGCGGACTCAGGCGCTCAATTTCTTCGCGCTCGGCGCAGGCCGCCTTCGCCTCGTAGATTTGCCGGGCTATGGCTATGCCGCGGCGCCCAAGGAGAAGATCGCCGGTTGGACCGGCCTCATCCAAGAATATCTGCGCGGCCGGGCCGGCCTCCTGCGGGTGTTCGTGCTCGTCGACGCCCGCCACGGACTTAAACCGGCCGACCTCGACATGCTTGCCCGACTCGACCGAGCGGCGGTCTCCTATGAGGTCATCCTCACCAAGGCGGACGGCATCAAACCGGGGGCGCGGGAGGAGCGCCTTGCCGAAACGGCCGGCGCGCTCGCCAAGCGCCCGGCTGCCTTTCCCGAGGTGATTTTCACCTCCGCTGCCAAAGGCGAAGGAATCGAGGAACTGCGCGCCGCGATCGCCCGTCTACTCGCCGAACACGCTTCCTCGCATTGAGCTTGTCGCCTCAAGACGCTAAAAGGCGCCACGGCTAGCCGGATGAAAACCATGAAAGAGACGCCCCGCGAGAGTGCGCAAAGACAGGCCGAGATCCTGATGCAGGCGCTCCCGCATATGCTGCACTACGACGACGCGATCGTCGTGGTGAAATATGGCGGCCACGCGATGGGCGACGAGGAGGTCGCACGCCGTTTTGCGCGCGACATCGTTCTGCTCGAACAGTCGGGCGTCAATCCCGTGGTCGTGCACGGCGGCGGCCCGCAGATCGGCGCGATGCTGGCCAAGCTCGGCATCAAGTCGGAGTTCACCGGCGGCCTCAGGATCACCGATCGCGCCACCGTCGAGATCGTCGAGATGGTGCTCGCCGGTTCGATCAACAAACAGATCGTCGGTTTCATCAATGCCCAAGGCGGCCGCGCCATCGGGCTTTGCGGCAAAGACGGAAATATGGTGACCGCCGCCAAGATGATCTACACGGCCGAGTCCGACAAGACCGGCATCGAGGAGGAGATCGACCTGGGCTTCGTCGGCGAACCGGTGAAGGTCGACACCGCCGTTCTCGATTCCGTGCTTGGGCGCGAGCTGATCCCGGTGCTCGCGCCGATCGCGCAAAGCGCCGAGGGCGAGACCTACAACGTCAACGCCGACACGTTCGCCGGCGCCATTGCCGGTGCGCTGAAGGCCAAGCGCCTGATCTTTCTGACCGATGTGCCGGGCGTGCTCGACGCGCAAGGCGACATCGTCAAGCAAATGCGCATCGAAGAGATCCGAACGCTGATTGCCGACGGCACGATTACCGGCGGCATGCTGCCGAAGGTCGAAACTTGCATCTATGCGCTCGAACAAGGCGTCGAGGGCGTCGTCATTCTCGACGGCACGCTGCCGCACGCGGTGCTCATCGAGCTTTTGACCGATCACGGCGCCGGGACGCTGATCACGCGGTGAACCGAAATCGGACGATAGACGAAGACGGCGGCCGGCACCTCGATCGCCCGGCGGAATCGCCGGCGGCGCGTTTCGAGCATATCGATACTTGGGTGTTCGATCTCGACAACACGCTCTATCCCGTCGATTGCGATCTCTGGCCGAAGATCGACCAACGCATCACGCTCTTCCTCGTCAATCTGTTCGGCCTCGACGGAATCTCGGCGCGGGCCCTGCAAAAATATTACTACCAGCGCTATGGCACGACGCTGCGCGGCCTTATGGAAGACCATGCGATCGGCGCCGCAGAGTTTCTCGCTTTCGTGCACGACATTGATCGTTCCTCCCTGAACCCCAATCTGTCACTGGCGACCGCGATCACCGCGCTGCCCGGTCGCAAACTCATCCTGACGAATGGTTCGCGCGATCACGCGCTGCGCACCGCCGAGGCCCTGGGACTCGCCGCCACGTTCGACGACATCTTCGACATCGTCGCCGCCGAGCTTTTGCCGAAACCGGCGCCGCTTGCCTACGAGCGTTTCTTCAGGAAACATGCGATCGACCCCGGGAAAGCGGCGATGTTCGAAGATCTCGATCGCAATCTCGTCATCCCGCACGAGAAGGGCATGACCACCGTACTAATTATACCGAAGCCCGGTCAGGCGGACCACCGCGAACCCTTCGAGCTTCCCGGCGCCAAGGCTTTGCCGCACGTCGATTTCGCGACCCACGATCTCGAAAGGTTTCTTGGAGATATCACCAGAAGGCGCCCCGCAAGCTGAGACGCCCGGACATTGACAGCGCCGCCGGCGGAAGAACCATCGCCGACGGCTGGAGTAGAACATGAAGGACCTCGAGAAGATTGTCGATGCCGCCTTCGAGGAGCGCGCCAAGATCAATGCCGCGACGCAGGGCGAAATCCGTGCCGCCGTCGAGGAGACGCTTGCGCTCTTGGATTGCGGCAAGCTGCGGATCGCCGAAAAGCGTGCCGGCAAAAGTGGGCCGCAGGCCTGGCACGTCCATCAATGGCTGAAGAAGGCCATCTTGCTGTCGTTCCGACTGAACGACTCGGCGCTGATCTCCGGCGGCCCCGGCGGGGCGTTCTGGTGGGACAAGATGACCTCGAAATTCGAGGGCTGGGGCGCCAAGGACTTTGCCGAAGCAGGGCTGCGCGCCGTGCCGGGTGCCATCGTGCGGCGCTCCGCCTATATCGCGCCGGGCGTCATCCTGATGCCGTCTTTCGTCAATCTCGGCGCCTACGTCGGCGAAGGCACGATGGTCGATGGTTGGGCGACGGTCGGTTCCTGCGCGCGGATCGGCAGGAACGTGCATCTCTCGGGCGGAGTCGGAATCGGCGGGGTGCTCGAACCTCTGCAGGCCAATCCGACCATCATCGAAGACAATTGTTTCATCGGCGCGCGTTCGGAGATCGTCGAGGGCGTGGTCGTCGGCGAAGGTGCGGTGCTGGCAATGGGAACATTCATTTCCGCCTCGACCAAGATCATCGAGCGGGCCACCGGCAAGGTTCATTTCGGCGAGGTACCGCCGTATGCGGTGGTCGTGCCGGGCGCGCTGCCTGGGCAGGCTTTGCCGGACGGAAGCCCCAGCCCTTCGCTCGCCTGCGCGGTCATCGTCAAAACCGTCGATGCGAAGACGCGCGCCAAGACGGCAATCAACGAATTGCTGCGCGCGTGACGGAACGCTCCCGAACGTATTTCTTGTTCCGCTCCGACGCCGGGCAGATCGACGCCGCAACCTGGCGGCGCGGGACGCTGCTGCTCGCCGGCATCTTCGCCGCGTTGGCAATCGGTTGGGTGTTCGTCCAGCCTTATGCCGACCACGATCTCAACGCGAACCCTTGGATGACGGCCGGAATTCTCGCCGCAAACCTGTATCGTCTGTTGTTCGGCTTCGCGATCTTGCTGATCCTCATCAGCCACTACAATCTCAGCGCCAAACGCTGGCGCGATGTCGGCTGGCCCCCTGCTTTGGCCGGCCTCTTGCCGTTCGTCGCCTGCGTCTGCGCCGCCGCGCACTGGCTCGCGCCGCGCACCAATCAAGCCGTACCGCATGGCGTCACGCTCGCCGCCGACGCGGCGCTCGCCGCAGTTCTCGTCTGGAACATCGTCGAGCTCGGCGGCTTGCGGCGCAATTGACGGCAGGTCCCCGCCGGCCCGAAAACGCTGCCCCTTTGCGGCATCATGGATTATAAGACGGCATCTCGATCTTAGATTGAACCATGCAATCGGCGCTCGAACTCGCCCAGGCGCTCATCCGCTGCCCTTCGGTTACGCCGAAGGAAGCCGGCGCGCTGGCGCTGCTCGAAGACCGGCTGAGGGCGCTGGGATTTGCGACGCACCGGGTCACGTTCTCGGAGAAAGGAACGCCGGACGTCGA
Source organism: Methylovirgula sp. (assembly GCA_030038595.1). GTDB lineage: Bacteria > Pseudomonadota > Alphaproteobacteria > Rhizobiales > Beijerinckiaceae > Methylovirgula. Next base: position 1,178 of record JASHSW010000067.1, on the reverse strand, counting down.
AAATCTCTACGCGCGGATCGGCAGCGGCGCGCCGTATTTCGTATTCGCGGGACACACTGACGTCGTGCCGCCGGGCGAGCGCGCCGAATGGCGTTTCGATCCGTTCGCGGGCGAAGTCGCGGACGGCATGATCTGGGGCCGCGGCGCCAGCGATATGAAGGGCGCGATTGCCGCGTTCGTCGCCGCCGCGGCAGCTTATATCGGGGCTCGCAAGACGTTGAAAGGATCGATCGGCCTGCTCGTGACCGGCGACGAAGAAGGCCCCGCGGTCAATGGCACGGCCAAACTGCTCGCCTGGGCCGTGGCGCGTGGCGAGCGATTCGACCATTGTCTCGTCGGCGAGCCGACCAGCGCCGATAGGCTCGGCGATCGACTGAAAATCGGCCGGCGTGGCTCGCTCACCGGTTGGCTTGTCGTGCATGGCAGGCAGGGGCACGTCGCCTATCCGCGGCGCGCCGAGAATCCAATCCCGGCGCTCATCCGAATGCTCGATGCGCTCAATGCGGCGCCGCTCGATGCGGGTACGGCGCATTTCGAGCCGTCCAACCTCGAAATCGTGACGATCGATGTCGGTAACGCCGCGGCCAATGTCATCCCGAGCACGGCCAGGGCACGTTTCAACGTCCGATTCAACGACGCCTGGACGCCGCAGAAGCTTGAAGAGGAAATCGCACGGCGCTGCGCGGTCGCGGCGCACGCTGCGCGCTACGACCTCACTTTCGAGCCCTGCAACGCCGTAGCGTTCGTCACCACGCCGGACCGGTTCACCGAACTCGTCGCGCAGGCAGTCACAGCACGCACCGGCGCGAAGCCGGAACTTTCGACCTGCGGCGGCACATCGGACGCACGATTCATGCGCGCCCACTGCCCGGTCGTCGAATTCGGTCCGCTTGGCGCGACCGCCCATATGGTCGACGAGCGCATCGCGATTTCCGAACTCGAAGAGCTGACGGATATCTACCGCGACATTTTGGAAAGATATTTCGGTAACGGATGACGGACGACAGACGACAGCAAAACGCCCGTCTCCCCGCCTCTGTTCTGCGTCTTATGCTACAGCCTGAACGTATCGCCGAGATAGAGCCGGCGGACTTCGGGATCGGTTATGATCTTCTCGGGCGTGCCTTCGATCAGGACCTGGCCCGAATGGAGAATATAGGCCCGGTCGATGAGATCGA
>JASHSW010000066.1 GCA_030038595.1 Methylovirgula sp. | reverse complement strand
GGAGCGCAAGTTCTTCCCCGGCTACGTGCTCGTCAAATGCGATCTGACCGATGAGATCTACCATCTCATCAAGAACACGCCGAAAGTGACGGGCTTCTTGGGTGCCGACAAGAAGCCGATGCCGATTTCCGATGCCGAAGCCGACCGCATCAAGGGGCAGGTCGCCGAGGGTGTGGAACGGCCGAAATCGTCGATTTCCTATGAGATCGGCGAGACCGTCCGGGTCGCGGACGGGCCGTTTGCGTCCTTCAATGGAACGGTCGAGGAGGTTGACGAGGCCCGCTCGCGGGTGAAAGTGGCCGTCTCGATCTTCGGCCGTGCGACCCCGGTCGAACTCGAGTATACGCAGGTGGAGAAAGTTTAAGGCGAACCCTCTCCCGAGGGAGAGGAATAATCGCGTGGGAGACGAGCCCGGCCGCCAACCGGCGCGACGTCCGACCACGCACCCCGCAACCGCCCGGAACGCCGGGCTTTCGTGAGGTTACGTCATGGCAAAGAAAATTGCCGGCTATGTGAAATTGCAAGTGCCGGCGGGTTCCGCCAATCCGTCGCCGCCGATCGGTCCGGCGCTTGGACAGCGCGGCCTCAACATCATGGAGTTCTGCAAGGCCTTCAATGCGCGCACCGCGCAAATGGAGAAGGGCACGCCGATTCCGGTGATCATCACCGCCTATCAGGACCGCTCCTTCAGCTTCGAGATGAAACTGCCGCCGGTGACCTATTTTCTGAAAAAGGCGGCAGGCGTCGAGTCGGGCGCCAAGACGGCGGGCCGCGGCTTTGTCGGCAAGGTCACCAAAGCGCAGATCCGCGACATCGCAACCAAGAAATTGCCCGATCTCAACTGCGCGAGCGTCGAAGCCGCGGCGCGCATGATCGAAGGCTCCGCCCGCTCGATCGGGCTCGAAGTGGTGGAGTGATCCGATGAGCCAGGCAGGAAAACGGGTCCGCAGTGCGCGCGAGGGAATCGACCGGATCAAACTCTATCCGCTCGAGGAGGCGGTGAAACTCGTGAAGGAACGCGCCAACGCCAAATTCGACGAAACCGTCGAAATCGCCATGAATCTCGGGGTCGATCCCAAACATGCCGATCAGATGGTGCGCGGCGTCGTCAATCTGCCGAACGGCACGGGCCGCACCTTGCGAGTCGCGGTCTTTGCGCGCGGGGCCAAAGCCGACGAGGCGAAGGCGGCAGGCGCCGACATCGTCGGAGCCGAAGATCTTATCGCAACCGTCCAAGCCGGGACGATCGAGTTCGACCGCTGTATCGCCACGCCCGACATGATGCCGCTCGTGAGCCGTCTCGGCAAAGTGCTGGGACCGCGCGGGCTGATGCCCAACCCCCGGGTGGGGACCGTCACAACCGATGTCGCGGCCGCGCTCAAGGCTGCGAAGGGCGGAGCGGTCGAATTTCGAGTGGAAAAAGCGGGAATCGTTCAAGGCAGCGTCGGCAAGGCTTCGTTCGATCAGAAGAAGCTCGTGGAAAACATTGCGGCCTTCATCGACGCCGTTTCAAAGGCCCGCCCGCAAGGTGCGAAAGGCACGTATATTCAGCGTGTTGCGATTTCCTCGACGATGGGTCCGGGAGTTAAGGTCGATCCGGCAACGGTGCGAATCTAAGAGGCGGCCGGCTGCCCGCGGGGGCTTGACAAGGCGAAAAAAGGCGGATTCGCCCCCTTGGCACAGTGCAAGGTTGCGGTTAAATAGGGGATTCCGGGTTGTGGGCTGAAGCCCGCGACCCCAAACCCTTTCAGCTTCCGCGTCTTGCACGCCGGGTTTACGCCGGGGGGTGAGGCGCGGCGGGATGGCCGGTGGGACGCGCGTTTTGCCAAGGCAGCAAAGCAAAACGTCGGCAGCCGGTCATGTCCTGTCCGAGACTGCCGGTGCGCGGATGCGTATGCTCCGAGAAATTCGGACACACTGCCTCCGAGCTTAATGTCGAAAGCGCGTCCCGGTTCCGGCCGGCGAGCGAAAGACGCCAGCATAGACGGGGGTGTCGGTACGAAATGCGAAGCGCGGGTGCGGTAGTTCCTGCAGGCTTTGTTTTTGGACGAATCCCTCTGTCCGGGGCGATGCTTCGTTCCGGAGGACAGGCGTAGCGCCGCGGGAGACCGAACGGTCTGAACCGGCTGACGCAACCGGCGGCAAACCCGCCTGAGACAGAGAGTGTATTGTGGACAAAGCGGAAAAGAAAGCCTCGGTCGCCGCCCTGAACGAAGTCTTCCGGACGACTTCGGTCGTTGTGGTGGCACGCTATTCCGGCCTGACGGTCGCCCAAATGCAAACGCTGCGTAAGCAGATGCGCGAGGCTGGCGCAGTCGTTCAAGTCGCCAAGAACCGGCTTGCCAAGATTGCTCTCGAAGGCACCGACCTGGCGTCGCTCGCCGCCCTGCTGAAGGGCCCGACCCTGCTTGCGCACTCGCGGGATCCGGTGGTCGCCGCCAAAGTCGCCGTAGCGTTCGCCAAAGACTACGAGAAACTCGTGATCCTCGGCGGCGCCATGGGCAAGACGGCGCTCAACG
>JASHSW010000006.1 GCA_030038595.1 Methylovirgula sp. | reverse complement strand
AAGTTCGGTTTGGACGGCACGCTCGCTCCTCGGCTGGGATAATCCTATCTCAACCGGTCGCCGAGCAGAAACTGAAAGGCGCGATCGAGACGGATGTGCGGCAGCGCTAAAGGCGTTCCGGCCGCGTCGCGCGCCGCGATCGGCGGGCGAAAGCGCACGAAACGATACTCGGCCTCGCGCGGATCGATGGCCCAGCTGCCGGCAAAGACGGCATCCGGGTCGTCGGGCAATTGCCCGGGAAAGATCGCCACTTCGGTTTCTCCGTCGAAGATTTCGTCGCCGATGCGCTCGCCTCGGAGCGGCGTGCCGACGACCGCCGGCAGGATCGCGCCGCCGCGCCCGACGTTGGCCTCGCGCGTCGCCCGCACCGCGGCGAGCGCCACGACATCGATCGAAGTGCCGAGATTCTCGGCGCGCGCGATGGCGCGCGCCGTGAGCCGCCGGAGAATCGCTTCGAGCCGATCGTGACTCACGTGGTTCAGATGATCGGCCTTCGTCGCCGCGAAGAGAATCTTGTCGATCTTCGGGCGCAGCAAGCTCGAAAGGATCGAATTCTTGCCGGTGCGAAAGGCGTTGAGTACGTCGCCCAGTGCCCGTTCGAGATCGCGCAGCGCCGCCGGTCCGGCGTTCAAGGCGGCGAGGACATCGACCAGCACGATCTGCCGGTCGAGGCGCACGAAATGGTCGCGAAAGAACGGTTTGACCACGTGCGCGCGATAGGCTTCGTAGCGGCGCGCCATCGTCGCGGCCAGCGAGTTGGGTCGCAGTTCCGTTTCGAGTTTGAGCGGCGAAAAGGTCAGGAGCGGCGAGCCTTCGAGATCGCCGGGCATCAGGAACCGGCCGGGCGGCAGTGACGAGGCGGCAAGCGGGGCGGCGCGGCAGGCCTGAAGATAGTCCTTGAAGAGCGCCGCGGCGCGCTGCGCAGCGTCCTCGTCCGCCGGCCCATTTGCATCCAAGCTTTGCACGTAGCGGCGCCACTGCGCGCCGAGCGGCGTGCGCGCTTCGGCGGCAGCCAGCGATTCCTCCGACCAGCGCCGATAGGATTTGTCGAGAAGCGTCAGGTCGAGCAGCCATTCGCCGGGATAATCGACGATATCGATCAGAAGCTCCGCGGCGCTCCGTCCGCGACCGGCGGTGCGCTCGAACTCGAGCACCAGGCGCAGTTCCGAAATGCGCTTCGTCGATTGCGGCCAGGCTCTATTCTCGCTGCCCCCCCGCCCGGTCAGCACGTCGAGATGCGCTTCGTAGGCGAAGCGCGGCACCGCATCGTCGGGCTGCGGTTCGAGCCGCCCGCCCATAAACCGGCCTTCGGCGTGAACGCGAAAAACCGGCAGCGGATTTTTCTCGCCGAGCGCGGCAAGCCGCGCCGCGAGCGTCAGATGCTGCACGAGGGCGGTCACGAAGATCGTCTTGCCGGCGCCCGCAAGCCCGGTGACGCCGAGCCGTAGCGGCCGGCCGGAAAAAAGCTCGGCAAGGCTCCGCGCCGCGATGCCGGCCTCGTGGAATAGATCGGAAAAGGACGGCAAAGGCCCTCGGCTTCTATTTGGCGAGCGCGCCGCGGGTAATGAAATATTCGAGTTTCCCCTCGCCGCGCTCCACCTTCTTCCAGCTCCTGGCGTCGAAATCGATGATCGCCAGGCAAGGCGTCGGGAAATGCGCGCGCATCCGCGCGAGCTCCGATTTTTTGCCTTTGCCGGCGAACGCGTTGGCGAATTCGGCAAGACCGGGATTGTGGCCGATGATCAACAGAAATTTGGTTTCCTTCGGCGCCTCGGCAAGCAGCTCTTCGAGCGCCGGGAGCGCCGCGTGGTAAAGGTTCGGCACATACGCAACCGCGAACTTTTCCCCGGCGCCGCGCTCCATGGCCTCGAAGGTCTGGCGGGTGCGTTTCGAAGTCGAGACAAGAGTGAGATCGGGCTTCAGCCCAAGCTTGCGGATGTAACGGCCCATGCGCTCGGCGAGTTCCCGCCCCGAAGGGCTCAGTTCCCGGTCGGCGTCGCCACCCTGGGCGAGCGGGACGGCCTCGGCGTGACGCAGAATGGCAAGACGCAACATGCAAGGAGGCTGGGGTTCGGGGCGGCGTCCCATTATCGTCCGAGGATGTTCGCTTGAAAAGCCGGTCGCCGCGCCATCCGCGTTTATCTTTCCTGCAGCCGATTCAAAGTCTTCCGCACTCCGCCGCAACCGCGTCGCGAAGCGCGGCCTGCAAGTGTTGAACCGCCTCGTTTTCGACCGACGCGAAGGCGGCCTCCTCCAAACTTCGGCAAGGAGCGACCAATTTGAGGCTACTCGTTGCGAAAAGTGCGTCGGCGTGCAGCAAGTCGCTCAGATCCAACGACCGCTCGACAGGTTTCAACCCCAGGTCCGCGCCCCTGCCCAGAACCAAGGCGCGAACGGTTCCGGCAAGAACGCCATCGCTGAGCGGCGGAGTTGCAACCTGCCGGCCGAACACTGCAAAGAGATTGGCGCTCGCAAGCGAGGTCACGCGGTCGTGCGTGTTGAGGAACACCGCCTCGTCGGCGCCTTTGGCGCGCGCTTCTTCGAAGCCGAGGATGGCATCGAGATAGGGCAGCGCTTTGATGCGCGCGGTGGGCGAAGTTTCATTACGACGAATCGCGGTCATGGCGAGCGATAGAATCGGAAAAGGCGGCGGGGCTGCCCTAGCCGCGCCGAAGAGCAAAGGCTTGGGATCTCTTGGCAGAGCGAGGCCGCGCGCACCGCCGCCGCGCGTCAGCGTTAGGCGAACCGCGCCGTCACCGACTGTGGCCGCGAGCGCGTCGAGTGCTTTGCTCGCCTCGCGCGCCGAGAACGGTATGGCGAGCGCCTTGGCCGCTGCGGCGAACCGCTTCAAATGTGCGTCACGCAGAAAAACACGCCCATTATGGACAGCCGCAGTATCGAAGACGCCGTCGCCGAGCGTAAGGCCGCGATCGGTCAGGTCGACCGCCGCAATCGACGTTTTCTGAAGCGCCCCGTCATACCAGTACACGGGGCTCCCTCTCGACCGCCAGACGGAGGAAGTTGCCGAAAAGAGCATGGCCCTTCTCGGTCAGGATCGATTCGGGATGAAACTGCACGCCGTAGGTTGGATGCGAACGGTGCGTCAACGCCATGATCTCGCCCTCTTCCGAGACCGCATCGATCGAGGCCGCCGCTTCGAGCGCCGGCGCGCGCTCGACGATCAGCGAATGATAGCGCCCCACTGTCAGAGGTTGCGGCAGACCTTCGAACAAGTTCTGCCCATTGTGCGCGACGCGCGAAGTGCGGCCGTAGAGCGGGCGTTTGGCGGGAGTGACCGACGCGCCGAATGCCGCGCCGATACATTGATGGCCGAGGCAGACCCCGAGAATCGGCACTTCGCCGGAAAGCTTTTCCACGACGGGGAGCGAGATGCCAGCGTCGTGCGGCGTGCCGGGACCGGGCGAGATGACGATCGCCGCAGGCGCGCCGGCCACGATCTCGGTGATGTCGATCGCATCGTTGCGGCGCACGATAACCTTGCGTCCGAGTTCCTCGAAATAGCGAGCGACGTTGAAGACAAAGGAATCGTAGTTGTCGATAACGAGAATCGGCCCGTTCATTGCGGCACTTCTTCCAATTCTTCGTCGCAGGCGAAAGCGTCGAGGAGGCGCTGCGCCTTGGCCTCCGTCTCGGCATATTCGTCGGCCCAATCGGAAAGGCAGGTTATGCCGCCGCCGGCGTGCACGCTCGCCCTACCCGCCTTCAGTACCGCCGTCCGGATGGCGATGTTCATGTCCATCGTGCCATCGAAGCCGAGATAGAAGATCGAGCCGCAATAATAGCCGCGGGGAACCTGCTCGATCGAATCGATGATTTCCATCGAGCGGCGCTTCGGCGCGCCGGTGATAGAGCCGCCCGGAAAGGCAGCGGCGATCAGATCGGTTGCGTCTTTGCCGGCCGCGAGTTCGCCGGTCACGACCGAGACGAGATGATGGACGTTGGCATAGGATTCGCGCCCGCAGAGTAGCGGAACTTCCACCGAGAAGGGCCGACAAGCGCGCGAAAGATCGTTGCGCAGAAGGTCGACGATCATGATGTTTTCGGCGCGGTCCTTTTCCGACTGGGCAAGCACTTCGGCGCGCCACAAATCTTCGACGGGGTGGGCAGCACGCGCGCTGGTGCCTTTGATCGGCCGCGTCTCGACCGCCGCACTACGCTTGCGCAGCAACAGTTCCGGCGAAGAAGAGGCAATCACCGCATCCCCGCAGGTGAGATAGGCGGCGAACGGCGCCGGATTTGTCGCACGCAGCCGCGCATAGAAGGCAAATGGCGAGAATCCTTCGGGCAGATCGGCGCTGAACCGTTGCGCGATATTCGCCTGATAGATGTCGCCGCGGAAAATATGCGCCTGCACGCGTTCGATCGCGGCGCGATAGGCGGCGCGCGTGAAATTCGAGGTCCAGTCGCTGACCGCAGGCTGCGGAGCGCCGTCGGCCGGCGACCGATCAAGGAGGCACAGCGCATGATCGAGCCGCGCAGCCGCGCGCGCATGGCGTGCTTCGCCTTCTGCTGGAAAGCCTGAGGCAAAGATAAAGGCGCGACGCCGGAGTTGGTCGAAGGCAAAGACGAGATCGTAGAAGCCGAGATAAAACGGCTCCTGCTGCTCGATCCGGTGGTTGGGCGAGCAAAGCCCGTCGAGCTCCCAGCCGAATTCGTAAGGGATGGCGCCGATCGCCCCGCCTTGGAACGGCGGCAGTCCCGGATCGGCGTCGAAGGCGAAGCGGGCCAGGAGATCGCGCAACGCCGGCAGGGGCGGCAGCCAGAGAGGAACGCCGTTCCAAGTTGCAAGCCCCAGCGCCGCGGTAAAGATGCCGAAGGGTTCGATACCGATGAAGGAATAGCGGCCGAGCTCGGGATGAAAGAGCGCGCTATCGAGAAAGGCAAAACCGGGCCGATCGGCGAGCCGCGTCGCGGCGTCGAGCGGCTCGCGCCAATCGATTTCGATGCTGAGAACGCTGTCTTTCATGGCGCGCTCAAGAAATTCCCGGCTTTCCCGGATCTAGCATTTCCGCACGGTTCTTGGAATTGGACGCTGCGGCGCGGGAAGGCAGGTTGCATATGTGGTTTTCGGGAGCGGCGTACAACCGCGGGCGCCCTTCTCGCACTCGCCGCAGACGGAGCTTCATTCCATCGTCCGCGAAACTGGCCTAGCATGCGGCGCTTTGACCAAGGTGCGTCTATGTGGCGGGTCGTCTGGAGACCGGTGCTTCTCTTCCTGCTGCCGTTCATCGGCTATGCTCTGTTGCTCCTTTTGCGCCGTACCACGCCATTTGCCAGCCGCAACTGGAGCCAAGGGACGGTCTCGACGTTGACGCTTGCCGGGCTTGTCGCCGCCATCATCGGCGTTTTTCTGTTTGGCGTCTTTGCAGAGCGCCACCTCGGCGCCTATGTGCCGGCGCATATCGAAAACGGCACGCTTGTCCCGGGACACATGGAATGAGCGCACGCGTATGAGCACCTTTGCGATCGCCGCGCCGCCTGCCGCCAAAGCTCTGTTGGAGCGCAAGGATCTTATTCGGGTCTTAGGTCTGCTCGACACGGACGGCGAAGAGGCGCGCCTCGTCGGCGGCGCCTTGCGCAATGCGCTGCTCGGCCGTCGCGCCGAGGAATTCGACATCGCGACGACTGCCACGCCCGAGGCGGTCCTAGAGCGCGCGCGCGCCGCGAAATTGAAGAGCGTTCCGACCGGTGTCACACATGGCACTGTGATGCTCGTCGTCGACGGCAAACCGTTCGAAGTCACCAGCCTACGCGAAGACATCGAGACCGATGGACGGCACGCCAAGGTTCGTTTCAGCCGCGACTTCGAGACTGACGCCAAGCGCCGCGACTTTACGATGAACGCGCTGTCGATGCGGCGCGACGGAACGCTCTATGATTATGTCGGCAGCCTTGCCGACATCAAAGCGCGGCGGCTCAGGTTCATCGGCGATCCGGCGGCGCGCATCCGCGAGGACTATCTGCGCATCCTGCGCTTTTTTCGCTTTGCCGCCGCCTATGCGGAAGGCCCCCTCGACGCTTCGGCCCTGCTCGCCTGTCTGCGCGAGCGCGACGGTCTGGCGCGCCTGTCGCGCGAACGCGTGCGCAGCGAGATCATGAAACTGTTCGCTGCGCCGCGCGCCGGCGAAGTGACGCGCGAATTCTGCGAAACTGGGTTGCTCGGACCGCTTCTTGCCTCGGCGCCCGATCCGGCGCGGCTCATCCGTTTCCTGCGCTTTCGAGGAAATGCGCCGTCCGATCCGCTGCTGGCGCTTGCCGCGCTTTGCGTCAATCTGCCGGAAGACGTCGAACGGCTGCGCGACCGGTTGCGGCTCTCCAATCCGGAGACACAGCGGCTTGCCGACGCGGCCACGGCATTCATGACCTTGCATGGCTTGGAGACGCCGCCGCCCGCATCGGTCCTTCTGCGGCGTATCTTTCGCTTCGGGCGTCAGGCTGTCTGCGACGCCCTGGCGCTCGCCGCCGCCGAGAGCGATGCCGATCCCGCTTCTTGGCAGGAAGCGCTGGCCCACGCGCACGCCGCCAAAGAGCCGCGCCTGCCCTTCTCCGGCGCCGATCTTCTGGCGCGCGGCGTTCCCGAAGGCAAAGCGATCGGCGATGCGCTGAAGGATCTTCAAGCCCGTTGGATCGAAGCCGGCTTTCCCGACGATCCACGACGCTTGGCGGAATTATTAGAAGAAGTAATAGGGAAATAACTGCATGTGCGGCCGAAGCCCGTCACCGGCCCACGAATGAGAAATCGTCCATTCGCCATGGCCCCACCGACGAGAAGAGGCCGCCCGTTGCGGCGGCCTCTCGTAGAGACGCCGACTAACAGGGAGCGCACCAGCATCTGCCCCAACCACAGACCCGGTGACTCCACGGGCCGCACCAACGACCCCAGAACGGCCCGCAGGCGGCTTTTTCGATCGGCGTAAAGTTCTGCGTTTGGGCCTTGATCGCCGCGGCGCCGCGCGTCGTCTGCGCATCGGCGCTCGAAGCAACCGAGGCCGCTACCAGAATCGTCGCCATTGCAAATGTGAGATTGCGTATTTTCATTGGCGTATCCTCCTCGCCCTCAAACAGGGCCAGCCTGCGAACAGATGGTCAGGCGTCCCGATCTAAATCAAAATTGCGACACGAGTCTATCCAGCGAACCTAAGCATCGACAAAATTTATCCGAAAGAATTCGTTCAGCCTCACGCCGCCCTCTTGGTGGCGATCGCTGCGAGTGCGCGCAAAATCGTCCGCGTGCCTTCGAGGCGCGCTGCCGGATCTTCAAAATCGCGGATGAAGACGAGGCGCCGGTCGGGGCGCACCTTGGCGGCGGATCCCTGCTCGGCGATGAACCGCACCAACCCCTGCGGATTGGCGAAGGAATTGTCGCGGAACCCGAGCGTCACCCCTTTCGGCCCCGCCTCGAGCCTCTCGACGTTGGCCTTGCGGCAGAGCGCCTTGATCGCGACGAGTTTCATGAGCTGCCCGACCTCGCGCGGCAGCGGCCCGAATCGGTCGATCAGCTCGGCGGCGAACGCCTCGATCTCGGCGTCGGCTTCGAGCTTCGAGAGCCGCCGATAAAGGCCGAGGCGGACGTCGAGATCGGCGACGTAATCCTCCGGGATCGTGACGGGCGTGCCCATGGTGATCGCCGGCGACCAGGCTTCTTCGGCCGGCTCCTGCATGCCCGCCTTCAACGCGACGACGGCTTCTTCGAGCATCTGCTGGTAGAGTTCGTAGCCGACCTCCTTGATATGCCCGGATTGTTGGTCGCCCAAGAGATTGCCGGCGCCGCGAATGTCGAGGTCGTGGCTGGCGAGCTGGAAGCCGGCGCCAAGCGCATCAAGCGATTGCAGCACTTTCAGGCGTTTCTCCGCCTGTGGCGTGAGCGTCCGGCCGGGAGATACGGTGAACAGCGCGTAGGCGCGCGTCTTCGAGCGCCCGACTCTGCCGCGCAGCTGATAGAGTTGCGCCAGGCCAAACATATCGGCGCGATGCACGATCAGCGTGTTGGCGGTCGGAATGTCGAGCCCCGACTCGACGATTGCCGTCGAAAGCAGGATATCGAATTTGCCGTCGTAGAATGCGGCCATGCGCTCTTCGAGCTCGGTGGCTGGCAGTCGACCGTGAGCGATGACATATTTTGCCTCCGGCACGTTGCGACGCAGGAAATCGGCCGCCTGTTCGATGTCCTCGATGCGCGGACAAACATAGAAGCTCTGGCCGCCGCGATAACGCTCGCGCAACAAAGCCTCGCGCGTCAGCAGCGGATCGAAGGGAGAGACGAAGGTGCGCACCGCGAGGCGATCGACCGGCGGCGTCGCGATGATCGATAGTTCGCGCACCCCGGTCAGCGCAAGCTGCAAGGTGCGCGGGATGGGCGTCGCCGAGAGCGTAAGAACATGCACTTCGGCGCGCAGTTCCTTGAGCCGCTCCTTGTGCTTGACGCCGAAATGCTGCTCCTCGTCGATGACCACCAGTCCGAGATGTTTGAATGCGATGCTTTTGCCGAGCAGAACGTGCGTGCCGATGACGATGTCGATCCCGCCGGAAGCGATGCCCTCCTTCGCACGCTTTGCCTCGGCGCCGCCGACCATGCGCGAAACTTGCGCGACCTTGATCGGCAAGCCGGCGAACCGCGTCATGAAGAGTTTCGCATGCTGGCGGGCAAGCAACGTCGTCGGCGTGACGACCGCCACCTGTTCGCCGTTGATCGCCGCGACGAAGGCGGCACGCAGCGCGACCTCGGTCTTCCCGAATCCGACATCTCCGCAAACGAGCCGGTCCATCGGCTTGCCGGAGGCGAGATCGTCGAGCACCGCCTCGATCGTCGCCGACTGATCTTCCGTCTCTTCATAGGGAAACCCGGCACAGAACGCCTCGTAAAGCGGTTCGGGCGGCGTAAGTTTCGGAGCGGCGTGCGTTTGTCGCGCCGCGGCGATCTGCAACAGGCCGGCGGCCATTTCGAGGATGCGGCGGCGCATGCGCGCCTTGCGCCTCTGCCAGGCGACGCCGCCTAATTTATCGAGCTCGACGTCGGCATTCTCCGATCCGTAGCGCGACAGAAGTTCGATGTTCTCGACCGGAAGGAACAGCTTGGCACCTTCGGCGTAATGGATCTCCAGGCAATCATGCGGGGCGCCCGCCGCTTCGATCGGCGTCAGCGCCCGGAAGCGGCCAATGCCGTGGTCGACGTGCACGACGAGATCGCCGGCCGAAAGCGAAGTGAGCTCGGTGATCGAATCCTGGGTGCGCCGCACGCGCTTGCGGGCGTGCGCCAGCCGATCGCCGAGAATGTCCTGCTCGCCGACGACGGCGAGATGCGGTGTCTCGAACCCGGCCTCGAGGCCGATCACGGCAAGCGCTACGGCGGTTTGCGGCCGCTGGGTCGCCTGCGTCAGCGAGGCGACCGGCTCGAGCTGCGCCAGGCCGAAATCCTTCAGCACATGTCCGAGCCGCTCGCGTGAACCTTCCGACCAGGCGGCGACGATCACCCGTTTGCCCTGCTCTTGAAGGGCGCGAATATGTTCGGCCGTTGCATGGAAGACATTGGCGCCTTCTTCGTTACGCTCCGGCGCGAAGTTGCGGCCGACCTTGGCGCCGCAATCGATGCTGTCTCTGCCTTCCGGCTGCGCAAACGACGTGACGCGCGCGACCCCGCTCGCCGCGAGGCGTTCGTTCCACGCCGCCGCGGAGAGATAGAGAGTCTCGGGTGGCAGCGGCTTATAGGAGGCATGCGCGGGATCGGCGTCAAAGGCACTCCTGCGCGCCTCGTAATAGTCGCCGATCTGCGCGAGCCGCTCCTTCGCCGCTTCCTCCGCCAAAGGATCAAGCACCAACGGCGCCGCACCGGTATATTCGAAGAGCGTATCGAGCTTTTCGTAGAAGAGCGGCAGCCAATGTTCGATGCCCGGATGGCGGCGTCCTTCGCTTACCGCCTCGTAGAGCGTATCGCCCAAGGTCTGCGCGCCGAACGCCGCGACATAGCCTTGGCGGAAGCGGCGCATCGAATCCGAAGTGAGCTGCACCTCGCTCATCGGCATAAGGTCAAGGGCACGCAGCGGTGCGATCGTGCGTTGCGATTCCGGATCGAAGGTGCGGATCGATTCGAGCGTATCGCCGAAGAAGTCGAGGCGCACGGGCGCCGGCATCGAAGGCGCAAATAGGTCGAGAATGCCGCCGCGCACCGCGTATTCGCCGGTGTCGCGCACCGTCGGGGCGCGTTGAAATCCGTTGTCCTCGAGCCAACGCCCCAGCCCATCCATCGAAACCGCATTGCCGGGCGCCGCCGAGAAACAATCGGCCGCGACTTTCTCCAGAGGCGGAACACGCTGCAGAACAGCGCTCACCGTCGTCGAGAGAATACGCGGCTGTTCCGGCGCGCTGCGCGAACGCGCCAGCCGCGACAGCGCCGTCATGCGCCGCGCCGCGATCGCCGCATTGGGCGAGACCCGATCATAGGGCTGACAGTCCCAGGCGGGGAAATCGAGGATCTCGATTTCCGGCGCTGCGAAGGCGAGCGCTTCGTTGAAGGCACGCGCACGCTGCTCGTCGCGCGCCACATGGACGAGCACGACGGCGCGCTCTTCCGCCGAGCGTGCAAGCGCACGCGTAAGATCGGCAACGCAGAACGCGTCGAAACCGTCGGGCAGCGAAGCGAGCGTGAGCGAGCCGCCTTTGGCGAGTTCGGCGATGGCGCGGTTGAGATCGGTCACAGCAAAGGTTCGGTGTTCGTTAGCGTGAGCACATGTATGCCAACGAGAATTCGGCGCCTAGCACCTTTCCCGGCCGGAGCGTCCCGGACTTTCTCCGGGGACCGAGCCGGGATCCAGGTACGTCGCTTTGTGTTGGATCCCGGATCTTCGCCCGCTGGGCGCGCTCCTCCGGGAAAGGAAGAAAATTCAAAGATCGAGCCGCCCAGCGTGGCTGTGGAAGCGCTTCAATTTCCGGAACACGGCAGTGTCATAGGCCGGGGGCACTTCTAGCTCGCCGGTCAGCCAGCCGAAAATGTCGCGGTCGGAGACCTCCAGCAAGTCTTCGAACGCGGCGAGTTCGGCTTCGTCGAGACGGGCGATCTCTGCGTCGGCGAACCGGCCCATGAGGAGATCCGTTTCGCGCAT
>JASHSW010000065.1 GCA_030038595.1 Methylovirgula sp. | reverse complement strand
CCTCTGCCGATCCTGCTCAAGCGTCGATCCGGCCGCTCCGCGCCGGAGCTTGCGGTAGAAGCGATCATAGTCCTCGAAGAACGTGCGGCCTGGCTTAAAGGTGATAACCAGACCATCTCCCGTTTTCGCGGGAGCGATTTCATACGCGCTTAGGAAGCTCGTTTCCGAGAGCTGGGCGAGATGGGTTCCCAACTGCTCGCGCAGGACCTTGGAGCGGTGCTTGAGGACCGTCAGGCCACCGAGCCACTCGGCGCAGATGTCCTCGTAGCGTTTCGAGAACGAGAGCCGGTTTTTCTCGCGTTCGTCGTAGAGATTGGCGAAGTGAAAGAAGAGGCGCATGTAGAGCGCCTGCCCGATCGTCCCGAGTGCTAGCATCAAGGAATGGTTGAGGCAGGTAAAGTGCTCGTCCTCGAGAGAGGCGATGATCGGCTCGGCAAGCGTGATCGTGCAGGCCTCGATCGGGTCGCTCGCGAACTCTCGGCGCTCGATGAGGATCTCCGGAAAGATATTGAAGGAGTGTTCGATGAATTTTCCGGAAGCGCCCTTGAACCGTGTCTTGATGAAGGTGTGGTGGATCTCGTGCAGAGCGCGAGAGAGCTGTTCGCTGTCACGACCTCCCCACTCGCGCCGGCCGACCATGCGCATGATTTCGCGCTTGGTGAACGAAACCTGTTTCTGAATCGGCCGCCCGTAGTCGGAGTGCTTCTTGATGAGGGCAACGAACACTTTGTGCGCGAGCTGGCCGGGCTGGCCGTATTCAGGGTCCGGCCGGATGACGATGCGTTTCTCGGCGAGATCGCTGTTGATCGAAATGACGCCGGTCCGCGCCGCCGCGCGTTTCGGGTCATGGCAGAAAAGCGCGCCGGAGACGCGCAGGAGCGTGTTCTCCATATAGAGCTTTTCCGTCCGCGTTTCCGATGACGATGCTCTGCCGCCCCGATGAGTGACGTTCATACGTGCCTATGAATTATAGGCGCGATGAAGCGGAGCCGATGTGCACAGGTGTGGAGAACGGCGCCGGCGCCCTACTCAGCTGGGCCCTGCCCCCTCCTCTTGCGCTGCGGTCGTCCGCGGCTCCTTTTTTGGCGAGAGCAGCGGCGTGAGCATTTCTTGCAGGCGGCCGGTGAGGATGTTCGTTTCTTTCACCCGCTCGAGGAGGACCGTGTTCTGCTCGCGCAAAAAGGAGTTCTCGGTTTCGAGGTGCGTGATGTAGCGCTGGCGAAAATCGGGCGCGTCCGGGCGCGCCGGGGCGGGCTCAGGCGCGTCCTCTTTGACGGGGCTCGAGGCTTCCAAATCGGTCATGCGCCCCGCCGCGCTCGGGCGCGCCGGGCCGCGTCCAGCCGCGTCCGCAGTTTCCTTGATGTACGCGATGTGGCGCTCGATCGATTCCGGCGTGATGAGATATTTTTCGCCGGAGCTAGTTTCGACCTTGCGGCAGTCGAGGTCACCGCGCGCGCAATATTTTTGCAGGCGCCGCGTGGGGCGGGGGAATCCCGCCGCCGCATAGCGGTCCGCGGCCCCCTCTATCGTGAGAGTGAACGCGGCCTCGTCGAGGGGCGCGTCCGGGCGCGCCGGGGCATCAGACATTGAGCTGATGATAACGCGGCTCGTCCCACCTCTCGCCGGTTATCCCCACTGCTGAAAATGGCGGGGCTCCACCCGGTGCCACTGTGATGGAAGGTTGATCGGTCCAATGATGAGGGCTAAGAGGCTCGGCGCTGCCGAAAACCGCGGCAGTCGGAGGAACCTAAGGAGGTTTGCGGGCGCAGGTTTCTTACACACTCTCTTACACACTCTTTGGCAGATACGTAGTTTTTACAATAAAATCAAAGAGATGCTGATGTGGAATATGGACTCAAAATCCGGTTCCCTTAAAAAGAGTGTCGGTTCGACTCCGACCGCCCGCACCAGAAGCAGGATCTTCTTTGGCCCGGTAAGCAAAAACAGAGTTAGGAGTAAACGATGCGTAATTCACCTTGGTCGGCAATCGTTCTGGTGAGCGGAACCGTCGGCATTTTCGGACTGCTCGGTACAAACGCCCGCGCCGACCAAGCGGCATGCAAGAGCATTGCGGATGCCATGATGGCCAATACGCAGACGCCCTACCACAGCGTCGGCACGATCAGCGCGGACATGTCGGGCGGTGCAACGAACGCCAGCAACCCGCCTAGATCGGCGAGCAGCGAGACGATTTTTACCGGTACGGATATTTTCGTGAAGCTTCCCTCCGGGCAGTGGCAGAACGTTCATGCCCCACTCGACGAAGTGCGGGCGCGGGTGCGCGCCAGCGCCGATAGTTTCACGGATTGCCAACGCCTCGCCGATGAAACCGTGGATGGCAAGAAGCTTGCCGTCTATGCGGGAAGCGCCAAGACCCCCAACGTCGTCGTGACCACGAAAGTCTGGATCGCGCCGGATCGCGGCGTTCTTGTGCGTTCCGAGACGGACATGAAAGGCATGCCGCAGCCCGACGGGCAGATCCGCCATCAGCATCTGACGATGCACTACGATTATAACGACATCAAAGCGCCGACCGTCGCGCAGTAAGAACGGGCGGTAAGGGACTTGCGGGGGCGGCAGGTCCGACCTCCCGCGCTAGCTTTCTCCCCGCGCACGGGGCCGCTCCCACCGCCGCGCCGCCGCTTCGTCTTCTTCGCGCGCCGCGACCCAATCGCCGCCGCGCCCATCGCTGCGCCGTGCTTTCTTCCAGAACGGCGCGGCGGTTTTGAGATAGTCCATCAGAAACTCCGCACCGGCGAATGCCGCGGCGCGGTGCTTGGCGGCGGTTGCGACGAGCACGATCGGCTCGCCCGCTCGGATTTCGCCGTGGCGGTGAATGACGAGCACGGCTTCGAGCGGCCAGCGCCGGCTCGCTTCCTCCACGACACGCGCGATCTCCGCTTCCGCCATGCCCGGATAATGTTCGATTTCGAGCGCGACGAGCGAACCCGCCTCGTCGCGGCAAAGGCCGGTGAAGGTGACGAGAGCGCCGATGTCGCTCAATCCCGCCACAAGCGGCGCGACCTCGGCGGCGGCGTCGAAGGCTGCCTTCTGCAGCCGAACGATCTTGCGCATATCAGCCTCCCGTCATCGGCGGGAAGAAGGCGATCTCCTTCGCCGATGCGATCGGCTGTTCGGGCTTCACGTGGCGGCGGTCGAGCGCCGCGCGCACCGCATGCTCGTCGGCGAAGGCGACGGCATAGTTCTCGCCGCGCCCCCTCAGCCAAGCGACGAGTTCGGCGACGGTAGTTACCGATGGAGGCGGCGCGATCTCTTCCTCAGGGAGGCCGACGCGTTCGCGCACCCAAGCGAAATAGAGCGCTTTCACAGCTCTCTCTTTTCGGCGGCGTGATGGATGCTCGCCTGAAGATAATCCCAGCCGGTATAGAGCGTCAGCAGCGCCGAGACCCAGAGAAGCGCGAGGCCGATCTTGATGGTTCCCGGCAGCAGCCGTTCGCCGGCCGGCCCGGCGATCAAAAATCCGAGCGCAACGAATTGCAGAAAGGTTTTCCATTTCGCCACCCGGCTCACCGGCACCGACACCTTGAGCTCGGCCAAAAATTCGCGCAGCCCGGAGACGAGAATCTCGCGGCACAAAATGATGATCGCCGCCCAGAGTGAGAAACTGGCGATGGTGCGATCGGCGGCGAGCATCAGCAGCACGGCCGAGACGAGCAGCTTGTCGGCGATCGGATCGAGCATCCGGCCGAGCGAGGATTGCAGCGCCCATGCCCGCGCCAGATAGCCGTCAAGAAAATCGCTGACCCCGGCGAGGATGAAAATGCCCAGCGCCAGCCAGCGCATTGCGGCGACCGCCGGCCAGAAAAGGCAGGCGACGACCAAAGGTACGGCGATCACCCGGCCGTAGGTCAAGAGATTGGGCAGGTTCAAGCGCCGGTCGGCGCCGGATGTCGTCGAAAGCAGCATGAGGCGATGGAACATGCCAGTGTGGCTGCGTCAAGGAGGCGGCGGGTGAGGTCCAGGAAATCCACTGGCCGCGCGCGTCTCGGTTTCTCGCCGGCGGCGAGAGCGCTAGCCGCCCTCGCCGTGGAAGAAGTCATAGACGAGCTTGGCGGTTGCGGCATTGATGCCGTCCACCTTTTCGAGGTCGGCAAGGCCGGCGCGGGAGATCGCCTTCGCGGTCCCGAACGCATTGAGCAGGGCGCGTTTGCGCGCCGGGCCGATGCCGGCGATCTCATCGAGCCGGCTTCGCGTGAAGTCTTTCTTGCGCCGCGCCCGATGCGTTCCGATCGCGAAACGATGCGCCTCGTCGCGCAGCCGCTCGACGAAATAGAGCGCCGGATCGCGCGGCGAGAGCCGAAACGGTTCCTTGCCGGCGACGAAAAAAGTCTCTCGGCCGGCGTCGCGGTCGCGCCCCTTGGCGATCGCCACGATCGGAACATTGTCGATGCCGAGTTCGGCGAGCACCGCTCCGGCCGCGTCGAATTGCGCCTGACCGCCGTCGATTAGAATGAGATCGGGCCGCTGCGGGAAGGCATCGGGTCCTTGGCTTGCGCCGCTCGCGGCTTCCTTGACGAGCCGCGCGAAGCGGCGGCGCAAAACTTCGCGCAGCATGCCGGTGTCGTCGCCCGGCGTTAACTCCTCGTCTTTGATGTTGAAGGTGCGGTAGTGCGCCTTGGTGAATCCGCCCGCGCCGGCGACGATCATCGCGCCGACCGCGTTCGCCCCCATGATGTGCGAATTGTCATAGACCTCGATGCGCCGCGGCGCCTTATCGAGGCCGAAGGCCGCGGCCAGCGCGGCAAGCAGCTTCTCCTGGCTGGCACCTTCCGAGAGTTTGCGCCCCAAAGTTTCGCGCGCGTTCTGTGCGGCGTGTTCGACAAGGTCTTTCTTCTCGCCACGCTGCGGCACGCCGATCTCGACGCGACGCCCCATGCGCTCGCCGAGCGCGCGCTCCAGAACCTCGCGATCCTCGGTTTCGTGCGACAGCAGGATGAGCCGCGGCGCGGGCCGCTCCGCATAGAACTGGGCGAGGAAGGCGCCAAGCACTTCGCCCGGTGCGAGCGTCTTGTCGGCGCGCGGGAAATAGGCGCGGTTGCCCCAATTCTGATAGGTGCGAAAGAAGAACACCTCGACGCAGAACTGCCCCGCCTCTTCGGCAATCGCGAAGACGTCGGCCTCTTCGACGCTCTTCGGATTGATGCCTTGCGTGCCCTGGATCGCGGATAGCGCGGCGATGCGGTCGCGCAGCCGAGCGGCGCGTTCGTAATCGAGCGCGTCGGACGCCTCGGCCATCTGTTTGGCGAGCAGGTCGCGCACCGCGCGGCTCTTGCCCGAAAGGAAGTCGCGCGCTTCCTCCACCAGCTTCGCATAATCAGCCGCGCTGATCTCGCCCGTGCACGGCGCCGAGCAACGCCTAATCTGGTAGAGTAGGCAGGGCCGCGTGCGATTTGCGAAATAGCTGTCGGTGCAGGAACGCAGAAGAAAGGCGCGCTGCAGGGCGTTGAGCGTGCGGTTCACCGCCCAGACGCTGGCAAACGGCCCGAAATAATCTCCCTTGCGGTCGCGCGCGCCGCGATGTTTGGCGATCTGCGGCGCGATGTGATCGCCGCCAAGAAAAATATACGGAAACGATTTGTCGTCGCGCATCAACACGTTGAAACGCGGCTTCATCTGTTTGATGTAGTTCGTCTCCAGCAGCAGCGCTTCCGTTTCGGTTTGGGTCGATACGAACTCCATCGAAGCGGTCAGCGAAATCATCCGCGCGATGCGGCTCGTGTGGCCGCCGCGCAGGTAGCTGGCGAGGCGCTTGCGCACGCTTTTCGCCTTGCCTACGTAGAGCACCTCGCTGTCGGCGGCGATCATCCGATAGACGCCGGGGCCGATCGGTGCATGCTGCCAATAGGATTTGATGACCTCGACGCCGCGCCCCAGCGAGGCGGGCCCATCGATGTCGATCGGCGCGTCTGCGTAGAGTGGCTTTTCGGGCGACTGGGTCATCTAGTCTACGATTTAGGCGTCTGCGGCAGCGAGAAAAAGAGCCGCAAGAAACTTGCGTGGCGCGCGTAACCGGCAAATTTGCCGCCCGCTTGCCCTCTCTGGACCTTACGTCAAATTCGGGTTAGCTCTTTAGCTCCGCTGTGGGGGCGGATGTGCGGAATTCCAGTCGAGGCGACATGGGTCGAAGTTGCGGCGGTCGAAGTTGCGGCGCGCCTGTGCCCGTTTCGGGTATGCGTAAGCCCCGGCGCACCGCGTTGCGATATTCTCGCTTGGCTGGCCTCGTCCTGGCATGTTTGCTCTCCGGCTGCGTGGACAACAACCTTGCGCAAGGGCCCGATCCCTCGGTGCCGCCCTCGACGAATATGGCGCGCCGCCCGGGGGTAAGCCCCGCCGGGGCTACCGTCGCCCTGGCGAGCTTCTCCGGGGCGCCGCAGGAAATCACCGACCGTTTCACGCCGATGTTCGCCGATGCCGCCAAGCTCGGCGATATCAATTTCACCGATCCCGACAAAGCGAATTATCTCGTGCGCGGCTATCTCAGCGCCCATCCGGAAGGAGACGCGACCGCTCTCGCCTTTGTCCTCGACGTCTTTGATTCGAAGAAGGAGCGCACGCAGAGGGTCGAGGACGAGATCCTCATCAAAGGGCAGGCGGCCGATCCCTGGTCGCTGGTCGACGAGCGGGCGCTCGCCGCCGTGGCCGCCAAGAGCTCGGATGATCTCGCTGCGGTCATGACCAACACGCCGGAGGCAATTCTTGCCGCCAATCCACCGCCTTCCGACGGGCACAATGTGGCCGCGATCGATGGCCAAACGGTCGTCGCCGCGACGCCACCCCCCAGCGCGGCACCGCCTTCGTCGTCGCCGTCCGGCGGCGTCGGAATGGCGGCCCTCCGCTAGCGTCTTTCCCTTCCGAGGTCCTCGGATTGTTCCTTTGGGCGTCCGCCCGCGCGGATCCCGTCAGTCATAAATGTGGAGGAAACCATATGAGGTTTTGGTTGACCGGTTGCCCGCTCTGCCTTGTCGTCCTGCTCACGGCCTCGACGGCCGCGTTGGCGGATCCCGTCGGCGAATGGAGGGTGGCGGACGGCACGGCCACGATCCGCATCCACAGGTGCGGCGCGGCGCTTTGCGGCAACGTCGCAACGACCGATTCGGCGCCCGGCAAGGACATCCGCAATCCCGATCCGGCCAAACGCAATCGCTCGGTGCTCGGCATGGAGGTGCTGATCAACATGCGCCCGCATGGCCGAAACGTCTGGGCCGGGACGAGCTACGATGCCGACGACGGACAGTATTATTCGACACAAATATCGCTCGACGGCGAATCTGCGCTCAAGATCTCCGGCTGCGCTCCGGGCGGCGGCCCGTGCGGCAGCCAGATCTGGTCGCGCGTGCGCTAGGGCGTTGCGGTTGCCGCGGCAAGCGGGCATAGTCGCGCCGTGACCGCGCTCTACCCGCAATGAAGATCCTCGCCGGCAATTCGAACCGCGCCCTGACGGCGGAAATCGCCGCCTACATCGGCGTGCCCTTGACCAAATGCCAGGTCCGGCGCTTCGCCGACATGGAGGTCTTCGTCGAGATCCAGGAGAATGTCCGCGGTCAGGACACGTTCGTCATTCAATCGACTTCGTTTCCGGCCAACGACCATCTGATGGAGATGCTCATCATGATCGATGCGCTCAGGCGCGCATCGGCAAAGCGCATCACCGCGGTCATTCCCTATTTCGGCTACGCGCGGCAGGACCGCAAAGCGGGGCCGCGCACGCCGATTTCGGCGAAGCTCGTCGCCAACATGATCAGCCGGGCGGGAGCCGATCGGGTGCTGACCGTCGATCTCCATGCCGGACAGATCCAGGGATTCTTCGACATTCCGACCGATAATCTCTTCGCCGCACCGGTGATGGTGCGCGACATCAAGGAGCGCACCGGCCTCGACAATTTAATGGTTGTCTCGCCCGACGTCGGCGGCGTGGTGCGCGCCCGGGCGCTCGCCAAACGCATCGACGCGCCGCTCGCCATCGTCGACAAGCGGCGCGAGCGGGCCGGCGAATCCGAAGTCATGAATGTCATCGGCGACGTCAGCGGCAAGACCTGCGTTCTCGTCGACGACATCGTCGATTCGGCCGGCACGTTGTGCAACGCCGCCGACGCGCTGTTGCGCGACGGCGCCCGCGACGTCTACGGCTACATCACCCACGGCGTTCTTTCCGGCGGGGCGATCGCGCGCATCGGCGGCTCGCAGTTGAAGGAGCTCGTCGTCACCGACACCATCGCCCCGACCGAAGCCGTTCTCACCGCGCGCAACGTCCGCGTCCTGCCGATTGCGACGCTGATCGGCGAAGCGATCGCGCGGACCGCCAAGGAAGAGAGCGTGTCGAGCCTCTTCGACTGATCAATAACCCTGTTTGCCGGAACCCTTGCGCCAAGCGCGGACCTTGGCCGGTAATTCTTGACTTGACCCTTCGAAATGAGGGAGTTTTCGCGGCTTTCCCCGAGCCCTTGCCTTCATGCGCAGCTATCTCGATTTTGAAAAGCCGGTGGCCGACCTCGAAACGAAGGTCGAGGAGTTGCGCGTCCAATGGAAGCAAGGCGACGACAGCGTCAGAGAGGAATTGACGCGCCTTGAGATCCGCGCCGAAAAGGCGCTTGTCGATCTCTACGCCGCGCTCACGCCCTGGCAGAAGACGCTGGTCGCGCGCCATCCGCAGCGCCCGCATTGCTCCGACTTCATCGCCGGGCTCCTGAAGGATTTTACGCCGCTCTCCGGCGACCGGCTGTTCGGCGAAGATGCGGCGGTCATCGGCGGTTTCGCGCGGTTTCGCGGTTCACCCGTGTGCATCATCGGCCAGGAGAAAGGGGCGGACACGGAAAGTCGCCTCAAGCACAATTTCGGCATGGCGCGGCCGGAAG
>JASHSW010000064.1 GCA_030038595.1 Methylovirgula sp. | reverse complement strand
CCGCCGACGATCTTGTCGATGAATTCGAACCCGGCGCCGCGCGCGCGCGGCGCAATCTCCAATATCACGTCGGCGAACTGCCCATGGCCGCCCGTCTGGCGCTTCAGCCGCGAATGCTGCGTCACGCGCTTCTTGATCGTCTCCTTGTAGGCGACCTTGGGGCTCGCGACGTTGACCTGGCAATTGTAGACGTTGGCAAGACGTTCGAGCGTGACGTTGAGATGGATCTCGCCTTGGCCGCGCAGCAGCGTCTCGCCGGTCTCGCGGCTCTGCTCGATCGTGAGCGAGGGATCTTCCTCGACGATCTTATGCAGCGCGCCGGAAAGTTTCACGTCGTCCTTGCGATCCTTGGCGGCGATTGCGAACGCATAGACGGGCGGCGGCGGTTCCGGGAAGGGCAGGTTTGCTTTGCCCCTCGGCCCCAACACCGTACCGGTCGTGACGTTCTCGAGCCGGCCGATGGCGACCAACTCGCCGGCTTGCGCCGCCTGCACGCGCACCGGCTCGCCGCTTGCAAAATGATAGAGGCCGCCGACCCGGCTTCCATCCAGGCTCGTGCCGTCGCGCAGGCCGCCGCGCCAGATGCGCGCGTAGGAAAGTTTGCCTGCGTAGGCCTGTCCGGCCTGCACCGTCTTGAAAATTTGCACGAGCGGCTGATCGGACGGCTCGACGCCGCGCCGCCGCGCCGTCTCCGCGGCGGACGGCACGTCGTGGCGCAACGCCTTCCAGAGCCGCAGAATGCCGTGCCCGCGTTGGCCGGCGCCGATCAGCGCCTGGACGATCGCGCCGCTCGCCTGGTCCTTGTGCAGCGTCGCGAAGATCTCTTCCTGGGAAGGCACGATGTCTTCGAGCACTTTCTCAAGAAGCGCATCGTCATGGTCGGCGAGCACTTCGGTTAGGCCCGCCAGCGCCTCCTGCTCGCGCTCGCGCATGTCGTTCGGCAGGCTGACGAGTTCCGAATCCTGTCCGCAATAGCGATAGGCGCGCTCGCTGACGACATCGACGTAGCCGGTCACCGCGTCGTTCTCGCGGATCGGCATCTGACGCAGAACCAAGGGAAGCTTCGAATGCGGCTGCAGTGCGGTAACGGCATCGCGGATTTGCCCGGCGAAGGCGTCGATCTTGTTGAAGAACATTAAATGCGGGAGGGAGAGCTCCTCGATCTGTTTGAGAAGGATCGGCAGGTTGGCGAGCCGGTCCGGCGAAGGCTCGCAGACGACGATTGCGAAATCGACCGCGGCGAGCGCCGCCGATGCCTCATAGGCGAATTCGACCGAACCGGGACAGTCGAGGATCGACCAGGGTTCATCCATGAAACTGCAATGACCGAGCCTGAGCTCGGAAGTCATTGTGCGGCCGGAAGACGCGTGGCCGCGTTTGGCGGGCACGCCGGCGGCGCTGAGCAGCGCGTCGAAGAGAACCGATTTTCCGCTGCCGTATGGGCCCACGATCGCGACGGAACGGGGGCCCGCCGGTTCCGCCTTCCATGAGGATCTTGTCATGCTGCGTCTCCCTACCGCCGTTCGCTGTTTTTGATTCCGCGGGCGAAAGGTCGCCTCGATGCCGCCGGCGCGCGGCGCCGAGGACCGCTTGCGGCGGCCGATCGCAGCAATGAGACCACAAGAGAAGGCGGAGCGAAAGGAAAAGGTCGCGATGCCGCGACGCCAAAGTTCCCCCGACGGTAACGCCCCTCGCGGCGAGGAGAAGGCGAACCTTGCGGGGAGAAAGCAGGATGCTAAGAGAGGCTATGCCCACGCTCTCTCCCCTTGCGCCGCAATCCTATCCGGACATTCCGCCGATTGCGGGGGTGCGTTTCGCAACCGGCAGCGCCGGCATCAAGGTCAAAGGCCGCGCCGACGTGTTGCTGGCGCTTTTCGACAAAGGGACGAACGTTGCCGGCGTCTTCACCACATCGAAATGTCCGTCGGCGCCGGTCGATTGGTGCCGGACGCTGCTCAAACGCGGCAAGGCGCGCGCCCTCGTCGCCAATTCCGGCAACGCGAACGCCTTTACCGGCAAAGCCGGGCTGAAGGCGGCGCAGCGCATCGCGGCGCTTGCCGGTGCGGCGGCTGAGATCGAAAGCTCCGAAGTCTTTCTTGCCTCGACAGGGGTGATCGGCGAGCCGCTCGATGCTGGCAAGTTCGAAGGGCTGTTCGAAAAGCTGGCGGCCGAGGCGTCGCCGGGCGGATTTCTCGCCGCCGCCAAAGCGATCATGACCACCGATACCTATCCCAAGGTTGCCTGCGCCAAGGCGCTGCTCGGCGATGTCGAGGTCGCGATCGCCGGCATCGCGAAAGGCTCCGGGATGATTGCGCCCGACATGGCGACGATGCTCGCCTTCGTCTTCACCGACGCGCCGATCGCCGCCGCGCCGTTGCAGAAGATGTTGCGAGGCGGCGCCAACGCTTCGTTCAACGCGATTACGGTCGACGGCGACACGTCGACGTCCGATACGCTGCTGCTCTTCGCGACGGGCGCCGCCGCGGCGCGCGGCGCGCCGAAAATCGCCGCCGCGGGCGACCGGCGCCTGCAATCTTTCCGCGCCGCGCTCGACGAAGTGCTCGGCGATCTCGCCCGGCAAATCGTCAAGGACGGCGAAGGAGCCCGCAAGTTTGTGAAGATCAGCGTCGAAGGCGCGACGACAAAGCGCTCTGCAAAGATCATCGCCCACGCCATCGCCAATTCGCCGCTCGTCAAAACCGCGATTGCCGGCGAGGACGCCAATTGGGGGCGCATCGTGATGGCGGTTGGCAAGGCGGGGGAACCCGCCGATCGCGACCGGCTCGCCATCTGGTTCGGCGACATCCGGGTCGCCCATAAGGGAGCGCGCGATCCTTACTACGAGGAGGCCCAGGTTGCAGCCTTAATGCGCCAGGCGGAAATCGATATCCGCGTCGATCTTGGCCTCGGCAAAGGGCGAGCGACGATCTTTACCTGTGATCTGACCAAGGAATACGTGGCGATCAACGGCGACTATCGCTCCTAGGGAGCGCCGTCTGCCCGCTCAGGCGGCCTCAGCCCCACACAGGAACTCGCGTGCCCGGACGGCGAGAATTTCGTCCTTTAGCCGCTGCCAGGCGCGTGCGTCGGCCTGGCTGATCGCCCGGGTGAGCGCGCAGAGCCGCCGGTAGCGGCCGCCCGCCACGATCGCCTCGAAACGGACCGGGTCGTCCCAGAGCGCCTTGATCCAGGCAAGCCGGCGTTGCGTCTGCCGTTTGCGCTGCAGGGCGGGGTCGCTTGCGAGCCGTGCGTATTGCTCGCAGAACAGATCGAGATCCTGGCAAAGCACGTCGATTTGTCGCCCTGTTAGGCCGCAATCGTAACTATTCTCGGAGCGGCCCGTGTATTCAAAAATATTCTGGCGCATCGGATCACCCTTAATGAAGACTGATCCATCCTAAGTAGAGGATCTAAAGCTTGGATGAGTCCATTCGCTAAAATGCGCCGCATCGGCACAATTTGCGGCGCCGGCGCTTTACGCAGCGGCACCCTTGCCCGCCTCGCGCGGATCGCCGAAATAGGCGACGTAGCGCGTCTCGATCTCGGCGACGGGCACGATGGTGAAGACGTCGATCGTGCCGAATTTCCGGTCGATGACCGCGCCGTCGGCGAACTTGGCGCCGATCCTCACGTAGAATTTGAGCAGCGGGGGCAGCGCGGCGATCCCTTTGTGGGGATCGACCGCGGCTCTGTCGAGCATCGCGGTCGGCACGCCGTCGTGCGGGCGCACCTGCCAGTCGGCTTCGGCGCAGGCCTGATGGTGAAGAAAGCTTAACGGCAGAGCGAGCGCCAAAGGATTTGTGCCGGGCAGGCTGGCACAGCCGATCATCACATCGATCGCGTAGTGTTTGGCGTAAATCCACAGGCCGCGCCATAAAAGCTCGATGGCGCGTTTCGAGCGGTATTTCGGATCGACGCAGGACCGCCCTAGCTCGAGAAATCTCGCCTTTGAATGGCGGGCGAGCAGCGGCGCAATGTCGAACTCGCCTTGGCTGTAGAATCCGCCGTGGCGCGCGGCAACCTCGCCGCGCAGCAGGCGACAGGTGCAAACGACCTTCGGCTTGATCCGGCCGAAGGAACTCCGCGCCGCCGTATCGACAATGAGGAGATGATCGCAAATCTTGTCAAAGCGGCAGAGGTCGCGGCGAACCAACGCGGCGTGCGGTTCGGCAATCGCCCCGCCGGCTTCGTAGAAGACCTCGTAGCGCAGTCTTTGCGCTTCGCGGATCTCTTTCCTGGTGCTGGCGAGATGAATCTCATATTTGCCGCAGCGGCCGAGAATTTGCGGCAGGTTTGTGCTTTCGCCGCGCAACTTTTGCCGCGGAAATTCGATAATTACGCCGATAGGCGGGGGGATGGGCCACATCGTTTTGACGAATCGTGTCGGACGACGATAAAGATAAGATCCAGCGGGCGAAAGTTTGATGACGGGTTCCGCTGCAGGCGCAGCAGGCCGGATGTCTTATCCGATTTCGCGTTCCAAATTAAGCCCCGTCGAGGAGGCAGCCGTCGCGCTGCGCACCGGCGGCGTCGCGCTGATGCTGAGTTTCTTTTTCATCGTCGGGGCGCCGCTTCAATGGCTGATCCTGCGGTTAGACGGGGGAGGCTCGAATGTCCTGCCGCGGCTCTTCTATCGCCTGCTGCTCTGGCTCGTGAAGGTGCGCGTCAACGTTCATGGCGCACCGGACGAAATTCCGCAATGGATCGTCGCAAATCATATCTCCTGGACGGACATTCCGGCGCTCGGCTTGGTTTG
>JASHSW010000063.1 GCA_030038595.1 Methylovirgula sp. | reverse complement strand
AAGTGCATAATTCCCCTATAGATTGTAATGTTACGCTGCGCAACTTCGGGCGAACGCCGTTTCAAAGTAACCTCTGTTTCAAAATCGAGCAGAGTTAACCGGCTGTTTACCGGGGTTACGGAAATTCAAAGGGCAGAGGCGGCGCGCCGCGAAGCGGATGATGATTCGGCACCTTTCCGCTTCTCCCGAACATCGATTCGGAGTCGGGGCTTCTCGGATCCCCGCCGGAGAGAACATGATGAGAGCGGCTGCCTGGGGCGGCAAGGATCGGGAGGAAGACGCGGGGCGCCAAAAGGCGCAACGCAGCGTCTCCTCCTTGGAGGGCGTTTCAACGGACCTCCGCGCCAGTCAATTGAAGCGGATGGAATCGACGCTGAATTCTTTGTTGGCCTCGGTCGCATCCTCGGTCGGCGCCGAGCCGCCGGCAGTCGGGCGCCCGCAATCCTCGAAACTCCGTCCATCTTTGGGCGCGGCCATCGCCGAAGTCGCGCGGCGGCAAAAGGAGTTGGATGAAGACCGCGACGACATCCACGCCGCTTCGATCGACGATCTGCAGCAGGGGCTCGCCGGGCTGTCCGCCAAGCTCGACGAGATGCGGCACGAGCAAGCGTCGCGCCATGTCGAGCCGCCGCCCACCTGTCGTGCCGACAAGTTGCAAACCGAAATCTCCAACATGTCGGAGGCGCTGCAGGGGCTTGCCTCGCACGGTTCGGTCGCCGCTCTCGACCAAGCGATTCGCGCGCTCGCGGAAAGAACCGAGGCCTTGCGCAGCGAAAACATCCGAGAATTGGTGGTTCAGCCGCTCGAAGAGCTGGTCGGCGAGTTCAGGCGTTCGCTGGCGCAGATCGATCCGCGCACGGCGATCGCCGGCGTCGAAAGGGAACTGAGAAAGCTCGGCGCCAAGCTCGACGAGCGCTCCCGCGCCGATTTCGATTCCACGGCGTTCCGGAACATTCAGCAGCAGACCCGGCAGATTTGCGATCTTTTGACCGAGGCCCTGACGCGCCCGCAACCCATCGAGCGGGTCGAACAACAAATCGAACAGTTGGCGGAAAGCATCGAAAGGCAACGCGCCGCGCGCGAAGACGCCGGCGCGACCAGGATCGAGGAACGACTCGATGCGCTTGCCGCAAAGATCGACGAAGTGCTTTCCGGAACGGCCGACGAAAGTCGCGATGAGGCATTGGCTCGGCACATCGACAAAGTCCATCGCGAGCTTACAGCGTTGATCGCGGAACGCCCGGGGATGGATACGCGCGCGCTCGAGGATCTCGCGAACGGATTGGCGGAGAAGCTCGAACGGACGAAGGCGCAACCCGATCTGCGGGCGCTCGATGCCTTGGAGCAACAAATCGGCGAACTTGCCCAACGCTTCGAGATGTCGACTCGCGGCTTCGCGTCGCTGGCGTCGCTGGAACAGACGATCAACGCACGATTTTCCGAACTCGAACAGGGCCGCCGCGCGGCGCTGGAAGCGGCAGAGAGTTCCGGCGGTCGCGCGATGGAAATCGGGCAGGAACTGCAAAGACTGCGCGCCGTACAGGACGAAGCCGATCGGCGCACGGCTTCGACCTTGAGCGCGGTTCACGAGACCATCGAAAGGGTCGTCGACCGTCTCGCGACGATGGAAGACGACCTGGCGCCGCATCCGAACGTCTCGAACGAGCTGCTTGCCTCGGGCCCGGCGCCGGTCTTTGCGCCGGCCCCGCAGCGCACCTCGCGGCAGAACGACCTGGGGGATTTGCGCGACCTGCAGATCAGCCCCGAGCAGCTCGCTAATCGGCGCGACGACGGCAAGAATGCAGCGCCGCCGCCCGCGGCGCTCGAAGATTTGCTGATCGAGCCGGGCAGCGGTTTTCCCCTGCGGCGCGAGGAAGGAAATGACCAGCCGCCTCGCGCCCGCCCGACGCGAGACCAGGAAGGTTTGGCGACGCGCGCCGACTTCATTGCGGCGGCGCGGCGCGCCGCGCAGGCCGCGCAGACCGAGTCGGCCGCCGCCGCCGCGCAAAATCAGCCGCGCGGGGCGATCGGCCCGAAAAGCCGCGCCGGCCTCATTAGCCAGGCCCGCGACTTCATCGCACAGCATAAACGCCCGGTGGTTCTCTCGCTCGCCCTATTGTTTGTCGCGATCGGCGCCTACGCGCTCGTCAAGACGATGAGCCATCCAGCGCCCACCCGCGTCTCCTCGAACGCCGACACGCCGGCCATCGCGATGACCGTTCCGCAGACGGTCGGGGTCCCTGCCGCGGCACCTATGCCGCCGGCCGCGCCCGCGCAAACGACGCCGCCCGCGCCGCCACCCCCGAGCGGCACCGCGCAACAGTCCGCACCCGGCATTGATACGATGCCGACCGCATCCATCCCGCAGCCGAAAGGCGTGGCGCCCGACACTGCGCAGAGCGATCCGGAAGCCGCCGCGGCAGCCGGCGACCCCAAGGCGCAATTCCTCTTGGCCACCAATTACGCCGAAGGGCGGCACGTGCCCCGCAATTTCACGGCGGCGGCCGAATGGTACGCAAAAGCGGCGGCGCAAGGCTTGGCGCCCGCCCAATATCGTCTCGGCAGTTTCTACGAAAAGGGACTCGGCGTAACACGCGACCTCAATCGGGCGAGGGACTGGTACCAAAGGGCCGCGCAACGAGGAAACATCCGTGCCATGCACAATCTCGCAGTGCTCGCGGCGAATGGCGGAGACGCAGGCAAGCCCGATTATGCGACAGCGGCGCAGTGGTTCAGGAAGGCCGCCGAGTATGGCGTGCGCGACAGCCAGTATAATCTCGCCGTCCTTCTCGCCCGCGGTCTCGGCGTAGAGCAGAATTTCGTCGCCGCTTACATGTGGTTCTCGATCGTGGCCGCGCAAGGCGACGACGATGCCGCCCGCAAACGCGACGATGTCGGCGCGCGGCTCGACGCCAACGAACTCGCCGCGGCAAAAGCCATGGCCGATGCCTTCCGCGCGAAAACGCCGGATCCCGCCGCCAACGACGTACCGGCGCCGGGCGGCGCATGGAGCTCTTCGTCACTGGCGCCGGGGACGACGCACAAAACGCGGCCCGCGAAAATCACGGTGCTGTGAGGGCGGCGCGGCGGGCACCTCTCAATGATGGCCGCCCATGCGGCAGGTGCCAGCCGGCGTCGTTTCTCCGGGCATGAAGATGCGCACACTCCAGCCCGAGAGTCCGTCGGCGGTTCCTTCCCCGCAGATCTCGCGCGCCGTATCGCTTGCGAGCTGGCGTTCGACGTCCTTGCTGACCGGCGAGGCACTGGGCACCGCTGCGACGACATCGAGCGAATGCGCGCTGGTATTGATGTCGTAATGGGTGATGAGCCCCACGGATTTATGGGCGTCGCCCAGCGTACCGAGAATTCGCATCGGGTCCGCATGCGCGACATCGATCAGCGCGCTCATGGCGAGGGCGAGCACGGCGATTCCGGCCGGCCCCGATCGGAGTGCGAACGGACATACTGCTTTGCGCATCAATTCAGACCCTTGTCGGCGCGAGATGCACTTCTCCCATAACAGGAGAAAGACCAATACGTGGCATTTTTGCGCCGACTCGGCTGGGCTTTCAACGGGGAAGCTCCGCGCGTGACCCACGGCAAGCGCTTTCCAAAATCCGCGACAAATTCCCTCGGCCGGCGGCGCCGTCAATCCGGCAGACATTGGTTCCGCGCCACGCGATAAATCCGCTCGCGGCCGAGCACATGGGCGAAAACCGGCCCGCCGCGTCGAAACAGCGGCGCGAAAGCTCCGTCGCAGAGATTGAGGCCGCCGGCATAGGCCCCGAAAGCCGGCAGCACGCAGCGCATTGCGTCGCTGACGAAACAGCGCCGCCGAACCGAGCCGCCGGGGCCGGCGATGCGCGCCGTAGGGTGCAAATGACCGGCAATCTCGGAGCCGCCCGCCTGCGCTTGCGGCTTATGGCGGAAGCAAACGCTGCCGATCTCGAGTTCGGCATCGCGCGCGCCGCCAAGTTCCGGCGGCAAGTGCGGATCGTGATTGCCGGCGATCCAGATCCAATCGCGGCCGTGCTGCAGGCGCAAAAGCGCGGTGCGATCCTGCCCCGAAAGCCGCGCCGCGCCGTCGACGTCGTGGAAGGAATCGCCGAGCGCCAGCACGGCGCGCGGCGCGTAGCGGGCGACCAGCACGCCGAGCGCGGCAAGCGTCGTCGCCGTGTCGTAGGGCGGCAGGAACACGCGCCGCGCGGCGTAGGCGGAGCCTTTTTCAAG
>JASHSW010000062.1 GCA_030038595.1 Methylovirgula sp. | reverse complement strand
GCGAAGTTCTGATGCGCGCCGCCTGCGGTTTCTTCTTCGTCGCGCTGTGGACGAAGGGCGGCATCATCCTGACCCCCGAACTCGTCACGGCTTCGCCGATCATCCCGTGGATCCAGCTCGGTTTGGCGACCTGCCTCATTTGGCGCCGCACGCTGCCGATCACCGGAATTGGGATCTTCGGCCTATTTTCGTTGGCGATTCGCCAATACGGCATCTTCCATCTCATGGATTACCCGATCTTCCTCGGGATCGCGGCTTATTTCATCTTGGTGGGTTTGCAACGCAACTTCTTCGGCGCGCGGCCGGTCGACGTCCTCCGTTGGAGCGCGGCGGTGACGCTGATGTGGGCGGCGATCGAGAAGTGGGCCTATCCACAGTGGACCTTCCCGCTCATCAGCATCCATCCCCAGATGACCTTCGGATATACGCCGGAATTTTTCATGCGAGCCGCCGGGATGGTGGAGTTCACCCTTTCCTTTGCGCTGCTCTTGACGCCGCTGGCGCGCCGCACGGCGGCGATCGTTCTCGCCAGCATGTTCGTCAGTGCGGTATTTGAATTCGGCAAGATCGACGCGATCGGCCACGCTCCGATCGTCGCCGTGCTCTTTGCGATCATCGGGGATGATGTCATCCCCGCCCGTTTCACGCGTGTGCGTCTCGGGATCAAGGATATTTGGGCGAAGTTTGACCTGCGGCTGTCGCCCTGGGATCTGCTGATACTTCCCGCCGGCTATTTCGCCGCGCTTACCGTTTTCCTTGCCATCTACTACGTCCTGCACTCTGTGCTGTTCGGCACCACGATCGCGTGACGATCATTTCACCACGACGACGAGCTTCATCTTCGGGTGAATTCCGCAGAGAACGTTGAAGGTTCCCGGCACCGAAAAAATGATATCCGTCTTGCTGCCGGGCAGTTGGTCGCCGGAATCGAAGTTGAACGTATCGGATTCGACGTACGCGTGGTGCAACAGGTCGCCGTCGTCGTTGACGATCCGCACCGTATCGCCGCGCTTGATGGTCAGCGTGAGCGGATGGAAGGCGCGGCCCTTCTGGGAGACGATGTAAGGCGCCTGCTCGGTCCACGCGGAGCCTCCCAAGAATAGGAAGCCGCCCAGAAACAGAAAACCGCCAAGCAGTATGGCGGCGCCCATTCGCACCGTCGCAGTCCCCACCCTGCTGTTCTCAGGTTGCATTGTTATCGCCCGGGGTCGGCCCAAATTTGCAATTGCCGCGAGAATCTCGCGGCTTTCGGTTAAGCAAGGGTTTACCCGAGGCCTTCAGGGGACCTAAAGGCAAGTCTTAGGAGCGTCTTAACCGGAGAGGAGCCAATTCTAGGCAACCGCCGCTACGGAACGAGCCTGGAATGCCTCCGTTTACTATGCCGCTGCGAGCCTTGCTGCAAAAGGTGCGGCCGGCGATCACCCGACTAGCCTTGCTGCCCGGAACGATCCGCGGCCGGATTCTTTTCGCGTTCCTCGTCATGAGCATCATCACCGCGGCGCTCGGCGGTTATGCCTCGATCGGCATCAAGCGGGCCGGCGTGCTCGTCGCCAAGACATTCGATGAATCGCTGATGTCGATCAACTACGCGCGCGCTGCGGCCGCCGATTTCTCCGAGATGCAGGCCGCATTCGCGCGCCGCTGGAGCGCATCCGATCCCGGCATGCAACGCAAGCTCGACGACGAAATGACGGACCTCGAACAGACGCTTTCCGAAGATCTCTCGATCGCCGCCGAACGCTCGCAATCGAGCCGCGCGGCGCGCGCGGCGACGAAGGTACAGCGCGCCGTCGATGCATGGAGCGCAGCACGCCGGCACCTGCCGCCGGGCGTTCCGCCCAATACGGCCTGGGAGATACTCGATCCTTATGCTTCGACGGTTGCACAGCAGATCGATCTGCTGATCAATTACACGGCCGGCGACGGTTTCACCTATCGGCAAAGCGCCCGTCAGGCCGTGACGGTGGCAACGCATCTCGATCTTGCCGCCACCGGAGGCGCGCTGCTGATTTCGGCGCTCGTAGCATGGCTGCTGGCGCAGCGCATTACCGGTCCCGTGGCGGTTGCATCGGCTATCGCCAAGCGAATCGCCGGCGGCAAGCTCGACGGCGTCATTCCGCGCGGCGGCCCCGACGAACTCGGCGCGTTGCTCGCCGCCATGGCCGTCATGCGCGACAACATTCGGGCGATGATGGAGCGCGAAGTCGCGCAGCGCCGCACGGCGCAGGTGCGGCTGGCCGACGCTCTCGAGAGCTCGCGCGAAGGCATCGTCGTCGTCGATACCAACCACCGTATCGCGCTCGCCAATTCGCAGGCCGCGGATTTCTTCGGCTGCACGACGGAGCACATGACCTCGGGCGATCTTGCCGAAACCGCCAAATCGACCCAGCTCGCCAAAACCGTTCTGAGCTTCGACCGCAATTCTCCCAACACCTTCGAGATGCAGCTCAAGGACGGCCGTTGGCTGCGCGTCAGCCGCAGCGCCACGCAGGACGATGGGTTCATCATCGTCTACAGCGACATCAGCATGCTGAAGAATCAAGAGGCGCAGCTGAAGTCGGCAAACCTTCTGCTCGATGCCGCTCTCGACAACATGTGCCAGGGGCTGTGCCTCTATGACAGCGAGCAGCGGCTGAAGGTCGTCAACCGCCGCTTCTGCGAACTGTTCCGCCTTCCGCCCGAGCGCGTAAGGCCGGGGATCACGTTCCGCGACGTGCTCGAATTGAGTGTCGCCGCCGGCAATCATCTCGGCAAAGCGGCGGACGATTTGCTCAGCGAAGAATTGTCGTTGGTCCGGCAACGCCCGGCGAATACGCGGTTCCAGGAGTTGAGCCACGATCGCATCCTTGCCATCGCCCGGCAGCCGACGGCCGACGGCGGTTGGGTTGCGACCTACGAAGACGTAACGGAGCGTCGGCGCGCCGAGGAGCGCATCGTGTTCATGGCGCGTCACGACGCGCTGACCGGGCTGCCGAACCGGCTTCTCTTCGCCGAGCGTATCGATCAGGCGATCAGCCATATCGGCAGATCCGGCGACGGCTTCGCGATTTTGAGCCTCGATCTCGATCAGTTCAAGCAGGTCAACGACACATTGGGCCATCCGGTCGGCGACGAGCTGCTGCGCAGCGTCGCGGAACGGCTGATCTCCTGCGTGCGCGAAGTAGATACGGTCAGCCGGCTGGGCGGCGACGAATTCGCGATCCTGCAATGCGATCTGGAGAAACCGGAGCAGGCGGCCGGGTTGGCGCGCCGCATCGTCGAAGTCCTCAGTGCGCCCTACGACATCGAGGGCCAGCCCGTCACGATCAGCGTCAGCATCGGCATCTCGGTCGCGCCCGGCGACGGAGCGAGCTACGATATTCTTCTCAAGAACGCCGACGTGGCGCTCTACCTTGCCAAAGCTGACGGGCGCGCCACTTGGCGGTTCTTCGAGCCGGAGATGGACGTGCGGCTGCAAGTGCGCCGGGCGCTCGAACTCGATCTGCGCGACGCGCTCGCCAACGAGGAATTCGAGATCTTCTATCAGCCGGTTTACGATCTTTCCGAGAACAGGATCTGCGGCTTCGAGGCACTGCTGCGCTGGCATCACCCGAGCCGCGGCATGGTGTCGCCCGGCGACTTCATCTCGCTCGCCGAAGAGATCGGCCTCATCGTCCCGCTTGGCGAATGGGTCCTGCGCAACGCCTGCGTGCAAGCGACCTCCTGGCCCGAGCACGTCAAACTGGCGGTGAACGTCTCGGCCGTGCAGTTCAAGAGCGAACGACTGGTCAAGACCGTGACGGATGCGCTTACGATCAGCGGGCTCCCGGCCCGGCGCCTCGAACTGGAAATCACCGAATCCGTCCTGCTCGCCCACAATGTGACGACCATGGACAAGTTGCATGAACTGCGCAATTTCGGCGTCGGCATCTCGATGGACGATTTCGGGACGGGTTACTCGTCGCTGAGCTATCTGCGCAGTTTCCCGTTCGACAAGATCAAGATCGATCAGTCTTTCGTGCGCATGATGTCGGCCAAGGACGGTTCGCTTGCCATCGTGCGCGCCATGGCGGCGCTGGGCAGCAGCCTCGGCATCCGCACCACGGCGGAAGGCGTCGAGACCAAAGAACAGCTCGCTTGGCTGCGCAGCGTCGGCTGCAACGAGGCGCAGGGCTATCTGTTCAGTCCGCCGGTGGCGACGCGGGAGATCCCGCGCCTGCTCGCCAAATGGAACGGCTTGAAGCGGGCGGCGGGCTAGCCGCGCCGGAAGCACCGGCCAAACCGCCGCATCCTGGACTTGCGCCGCGGCGACGTGCTAGAGCGCCTTGGCAAACCGCTTTTCGGTGCGAAACGCCGGCTGGCGTTTCCTCGCGGCCGACGTCCGTTTCGCCGCAGCGCGCGCATCTCGGAACCACGAGCCCTAACATGCGCCCCTTGGCCATTCTTCCTTCCATTCTCGCCGCCGATCTCGCGCACATCGGCGAGGCGGTCAGGGACGCGATGGCGGCGGGCGGCGACATCGTCCACATCGACGTGATGGACGGGCATTTCGTGCCGAACATCAGCTTCGGCCAGGACACGGTGCGGGCGATCCGCAACGTGACGGATCGGCGCCTCGACGTGCATCTGATGATCGCCCCGGTCGATTGCTATATCGAATCTTTCGCCGCGGCGGGCTCCGACGTGATCACCGTTCATCCCGAAGCCGGCCCGCATCTGCACCGCTCGCTGGCATTGATCCGCCAGCTCGGCAAGAAAGCCGGCGTTGCCCTCAATCCGGCAACGCCCGTTGCAACGATCGAGCACGTACTCGACGACATCGATCTCGTCCTCGTCATGAGCGTCGATCCGGGCTTCGGCGGCCAGGCCTTTATTCCCGCGAGCATTGAGAAACTCAACATCCTCCGCGCCATGACTGCGAGCCGCGACATCGAGATCGAGGTCGACGGCGGGATTACCGCCGAAACGGCGGGTGCGGTCGCTGCGGCGGGCGCCAATTGGCTCGTTGCGGGTTCCGCCGTATTCAAAGGCGGACCCGCCGCCTACGCCGGCAACATCGCCGCAATCCGCAAGTCCGCCGAGCGGGCGCGCGGCGAATTGGTGTGAAACGCGATGATCCCTCGCTATTCCCGTCCCGAAATGGCCGCTCTGTGGGAGCCGCAAGCCAGGTTTCGCATCTGGTTCGAGATCGAAGCTTATGCTTGCGACGCGCTCGCCGAACTCGGCGTCATTCCCAAGGAGGCGGCGAAGATCATTTGGGAGAAAGGCGGAAAGCTTAGGTTCGATGTGGCGCGGATCGAAGCGATCGAGAGAGAAACGAAGCACGACGTCATCGCCTTCTTGACCTATCTCGCCGAGTCGATCGGCCCCGAGGCGCGTTTTCTGCACCAGGGAATGACTTCCTCCGACCTGCTCGATACCTGCCTCGCGGTGCAGCTTTCCCGCGCCGCCGACATTCTGATCGCCGACGTCGACGCGGTTCGCGCCGCGCTGAAGCGCCGCGCCCTCGAACATAAATTCACGCCGATGATCGGCCGCTCGCACGGCGTTCACGCCGAGCCCGTGACGTTCGGCCTGAAACTTGCGCAGGCCTACGCCGAATTCGGCCGCGGCCGGGCCCGGCTCCT
>JASHSW010000061.1 GCA_030038595.1 Methylovirgula sp. | reverse complement strand
GATCGTCGACCGTCGAATAGATCGCACCTGCCGCGTAAGGCAGGCTCATCGCAAGATAGGCGGCATGCTCGATCCGTCCATTCTGCAGGCGATAGCCGGGGACATGCCCGGGGACGGCCTCCGTGCCATGCTCGTAGCCGGTACCGCCGAGGCCGAGCGGCAGAAGGATGTTTTTACGGACATACTCGGGATAGGTCTGGCCACTCAGCCGCTCGATCACTTGGCCGAGGATGACGTAGCCGCCGTTGCAATATTGGAATTGCGTCCCTGGCGGAAATTCGAGCGGCTCGCTTTCGGTGAGCGCGATGATCGCGCGCGGGGCAAGATCGCGCTCTGCCATATCGCGGAAAAAGCCGGGGATCGACGTGTAGCTCGGAATTCCCGACGTGTGGGTCAGAAGATGAAACAGCGTGACGCCGCGCCAACGGGCGGGGGCATCCGGGTAATGACGGGCGAATTCGTCGTCGAGCCTGAGCAGGCCGCGCTCCATGAGTTGAAGGATCGCGGTGGCAGTGAATTGTTTGGTGAGCGAACCGAGCCGGAATTTGTCGGTCGGCGCATGCGCTACGCTCCCTTGCCGATCGGCGAGGCCGAAGCCGCGCCGCAGCAGCGGCGCACCGGATTGGGCGACAAGCACGCTGCCGGCGAAGAGATCGGCGGCGACGAACGGCGCGATGATCTCAGCCGCGGCCTCGGCGTAGTCGGCACACCCTCGTTTGGGCTCGGCTTTCGTCATGCGCAAATTCGCTTGTCTCTTTGCCGTCGCCCTTCGCGACGCGCGCTGCGCACGCTCCTCAGGGTGAGGTCGAGTGGTGCAGGCGGCTCCCTCATGCCGAGGAGGCGGCGAAACCATCGTCTCGAAGCAGCATAATTCATCCCGCCTGCAGCAATTTCACCGCCGCCTCGCGTTCGAAAAGATGTAACAGTAGAAGCAAAGCCTTGCCTTGCTCGCCTTCGAGCCTGGGGTTGGCGACAAGAATATGCCGTGCCTCTTCATGCGCAAGCTTCAAGAGGTCGCCGTGCACGTCGAGTCGCGCCATTTTGAAACCCGGCATGCCCGATTGTTTCGTGCCGAGCACGTCGCCTTCGCCGCGCAGACGCAAATCCTCCTCGGCGATGCGGAACCCGTCTTCCGTATCGCGCAGGATGGCGATACGCGCCTTGGCGGTTTCGCCGAGCGGACTTTTGTAGAGCAACAGGCACGAAGATTTCACTTTGCCGCGCCCCACGCGGCCGCGCAACTGATGCAATTGCGCCAGGCCGAAACGCTCGGCATGTTCGATGACCATGATGTTGGCCTCGGGCACATCGACGCCGACTTCGATCACCGTCGTCGCCACCAAGATCTGCGTCTTGCCTGCCGCGAAAGCCTGCATGGCGCGATCGCGCTCCTCGCTGTTCATGCGGCCGTGCAGGAGCCCGACCTTGTCGCCGAATATTTCTTTGAGCGCCGCGCAACGTTCTTCGGCGGCGGCGACATCGATTGCCTCGCTTTCCTCGACCAGCGGGCAGACCCAATAGGCGCGGCTGCCGGCGGCAAGCGCGCGCGAGAGCCGCGCCGTGACCTCGCCGATCCGCTCGAGCGGTAGAGCGCGCGTCTCGATCGGCTGGCGCCCCGGGGGCTTTTCGCCCAAGGTCGAAACATCCATGTCGCCGAAATAGGTGAGAACCAGGCTGCGCGGGATCGGTGTTGCGGTCATGACCAGAATATCGACCGCCTCGCCTTTGGCACCGAGCGCGAGGCGCTGGTGTACGCCGAATCGGTGCTGCTCGTCGACGACCGCGAGGCCGAGGTCGCGGAAGGCGACGCGTTCCTGAAAGAGTGCATGCGTGCCGATCGCGATGTCGATATCGCCGTCGGCGAGCGCGGCGAGCATGGGGGCGCGCTCCGCGCTCCGCCCGGTCAACAGCGCGGTCTTCAATCCGGCGGATTCGGCATATTTGGCGAGCGCGTCGTAATGCTGGCGGGCGAGAAGTTCGGTCGGCGCCATGAGCGCCGCCTGGCGGCCGGCTTCGACAACGCCCGTCATGGCGAGCAGCGCGACGACGGTCTTGCCGGAGCCGACATCGCCCTGCAACAGACGCAGCATGCGGGAAGACGAGGCAAGATCGGCGCGAATTTCGGCGAGCGCGCGGGTCTGCGCCGGGGTGAGTTTGAAGGGCACGGTGGCGAGGATTTTTTCGGCGCGGCTCCCATCGCCTAGCATGGCGCGGCCGGTGGCGCGGCGCAGACGTTCGCGTGTCAGCGCCAGCGCCAATTGATGGGCGAGCAATTCGTCATGGGCAAGCCGCACGCGGGCCGGCGCGGTCGGAGCGATCGCCTCTGGATTTTCTGGCTGGTGCAGCGCATGCAGGGCCGCCGCAAACGAGGGCGGCGCCGGTAATTTGGCAATCGCTTGCGTATGCCATTCCGGCAGGTCCGGCAGGCGCTCCAACGCCGCGGAAATCGCTTTGCCGAGGACGCGCGGCTGCAGGCCTTCGGTCAGGCCGTAGACGGGCTCGACCGCCTGCATCCTGCTCAATCCCTCGGCATCGAGCACGCGATCCGGATGGACGATCTGCCGATGCCCGTCCCAGAGTTCGAGCTTGCCCGAGATCCAGCGTGTCTCGCCCACCGGCAGGCTTTTTTCGATCCATTGCGGGTTGGCGAGGAAGAAGACGAGAAGCACGTCGCCCGTCTCGTCCTCGACGAGAACCTTATAAGGCGCTTTGGAGCGAGGTCCGGGCGCCCGATGTTCGACGACGCGGGCCTCGATGAGCACCACGCGATCGAATGGCGCTTCGGCAATCTTGGCGCGGCTGCGTCGGTCGATCGTCGCATAGGGAAGGTGAAAGAGCAGATCGAGCACCCGGGCGCCCGTTCCGCTCTCGCCCACCAGCTTGTCGAGAAGCTTGGCGATCTTCGGCCCGACGCCCGGCAGGCCGGTTACCGGAGCAAAGAGCGGGTTGAGGAGAGACGGGCGCATGAGATACAAAGCTTGTCGTTGCTACAGCTCGTCGTGCACTGATTTCATGGCCATAACCGTGGTGCCCTGCATCTGACGAAGGCGGTTTGAAAGGGCCACTGTGCTGCCGGAATTTTTGCGACGATTTCGGGGGCGACGCCCTTAATGAAGGCCTTGGTCGAAAGCATCAATAACGAGCGAACAACTTATACACGCGAAATGCTGAGCGGAAGGCGACCGTCGCGCGACGATATCCCATGCGTAAAATGCGAAAAGCACCACGCGATGCAGGATCGGCCGATTTTGTCGGAAAGGAATTAGATCTATGCTCGCTGACGCTAAATATGCGACGAGTGATTGGCCTCACCTAAGAAGGATAAAGAGTTCCCATTCGGGTTGCGCCTTTAATCGTAGGTTTAGTCGCGGATCAGGACGAACCGCCACTTGCTGAGATCATGTGGCGAAGCGACATCGGGCACTAGGCCACGGCATTTGCATGGGAAAGCATATGAGTTGAAGGAGTTGAGATCGGGTAAGACGCATGTTTATGGCCCAAGCAACGCTGGCTCGCCGGAAAGGTAGCACGGAATGGAGGATCTGCCCCACTTGATTGGCTGGAAATAGCGCCAAAGCTCTGCGAGCGACTTAGGGTCACGCAAAGGACGAAATCAATGCAAACATAAGCTACGATACGGCGTCATCTTCCCGTCTTAGGTTCCAGTAATTTCTAACATAATCATGCAGTGCCGGCTTATCGCTTGACCAAATAAAGCATCCTCGATTGTCAATTTTGATGTCAACATAGGGATCAAAGTCAAAATACGAAAACCCTTCATGTCTCTCACCGTACCGTCTGTTGGCAAGATCTCCGTGCCAGTGGTGAGATAATACTCCCTTTACAAACCCGATCTTACCCTGCACATCAGCGAAAAAAGGGCGCGCCCATTCCAGATAATGGCGCCTTTGAGCTTCATTTAATTTACATATAAGAGGTACCTCATCAAATCTCCCATATCCGGCAAGTGCGAAGGCGCCGTCGCCAGACCCCAAAATCAGGGCATCGTAAAAACCGTGTTTTTCGAGAAGGGAACGGCGCGCAGCCCAAGCGAGGCCGGGGTTTCTTGGACGATACCTCTTGGCGCTTCCCGGCGGGAAGTCTTTTGTTTCGGGCCCTCCATTTATTATAAATGAGGCCATGCTTTTGCCGGTATATTCTGCCGGCCTAACCGTACTTCTTGAGTCCGGTTCAAGATCTATTAGATGCTCAAAGAGTTGGACAAGTTGGTCACGCTGTAGCGCCTCGACGGCAGCTTCTGACCAAAAGACTTCCGAAAACTCGATATCGCAATCGAGCCATGCCACGTAAATTACGTGCGGTGGTAGGTTCTGAAGGGCAACGTTGAGGAGTCTCTCTTTCTGCCAAAGGACTGCCCCTCCTCGAATTTGAACAAGTATGTCGGCATCCTCATTACATAACTCGAAACCATCGCCATAGCCCAATTCCACGACCAATAAGGGAGTTCGAAGGGCGTTCCTAAACTGCCGAAAGTTCGCCAAGCGCCGACGACA
>JASHSW010000060.1 GCA_030038595.1 Methylovirgula sp. | reverse complement strand
GGGGACGCACTCGGCGGAAAGTTCGATCTCATCGCTGCGAACCCCCCTTATGTCGCAAGCCGCACGCTTGCCGGCCTGGCGCCGGAGGTGCGCGCCTACGATCCGAAATTGGCGCTCGACGGGGGCGAGGACGGATATGCCGCCTACCGGGAGATCGTGCCGAGCCTGGCGCGATTGGCCGCGCCCGCGAGTCTCGTCGCGCTCGAGGTCGGCGCCGGCCAAGCGGACGAGGTCGCTGCGCTCGTTGCATCGGCGGGCTTGGCAGATCATGCGATCCGCCGCGATCTCGGCGGCCAGCCGCGCGTGGTGGTCGCCCGGCAGCCGCCTTGACCCTGGCGATAGCCAAGCCTTTTCGACGTTCATACGATCGAAAGAATTGCGCTCCAAGATGCCAGAAACACGTGATAAATCTGCCACAGAGGCTGGTCCGTGCCGAATTATTTCGCGAAAGTCCTTGGCGATTTGCCTGAAAGCGACTACTTTCCCGGTTCAAAGGTTGCCTTTCGCGATTGAAGTAGCATTGCGGCGGCGTTGAGATCCCCGGCCAGACGTTGTAGGGGGATTTCCGCTTCCGGTGAGCCTGATGTGCTCAGCGCGATCAAGGTGATTGTCCCCAAAGTCTGAGGCCCGGAGCTGCGGGCCGGCTCTGCTCGGTGGCGTTGCCACGAGCCCGTAGGTTAGCTGCTGGAGAGCATTTGCCAGCTTATTCTCGTGCTTGAAAATCCAACGGAGGATACGCCCGACTCGGGGGAGATTACCCCGAGGGTCGCGTTGACGGTGCTATGCAAGGAACATCGATGAGACCAAATCAAAACAACAAACGCATGCGCGGCCGTAACAACAATCGCAAAGGCCCGAATCCGCTGTCGCGTTCCTACGAATCGAACGGCCCCGACGTAAAAATCCGGGGCACCGCCCACCATATCGGCGAAAAATACCTGCAATTGGCGCGCGACGCGCAATCCTCCGGCGATCCAGTGATGGCCGAAAGCTATCTTCAGCACGCCGAGCATTATTTCCGGTTGATCGCGGCGGCCCAGCAGGCCCAGCAGCAGCCGTTCGGCTACAACCGTCCGGCCGGCGAAGTGGAGGCCGA
The DNA here is from genome assembly GCA_030038595.1 of Methylovirgula sp. Taxonomy (GTDB): domain Bacteria; phylum Pseudomonadota; class Alphaproteobacteria; order Rhizobiales; family Beijerinckiaceae; genus Methylovirgula. Next base: position 1,907 of record JASHSW010000060.1, on the reverse strand, counting down.
GGACGCGGAAGACGACGACGACTTCGTCAGCATTCCGGACCGGTTTGCCTCTCCGGTCGAGCGGCTGAATACGCAGCCCCAGCCGAACCAGCCCTATCCGCAGCCCCAGCCGCCGCGTGCCAACGGCGATCCGGGCTTTGCCGAACGTGAACGGCAGCCCTTCACCGGCGAGCGCCCGCAATACCCCGAGCGTCGGCCGGACCGCAATTTCCCCGAACGCCAGCCCTTCCCAGACCGGCACAACCAGCAAAATCGCGACACCGAACAGCGCGGCGGGCGTGGCCGCGGCGGCGGCCAGCGCGATTATCGCCCCGACAATGGGCAGCGCTATGAGCGCCACGAGCCGCGCGCCGAAGACTTGAACGGCAAGAACAATAACCTGCCGGCTTTCATCACCGCCCCAGTCCGCCTGCAGCCCGAGACCAACGTCGCCGCGGAGGAGGAATCGGTCACTTCGCAGATCATGGATCGTCCCGAGGCCGAGAACGAGGCGGGCGGCTATCACTTGCGACCGCGGCGGCGCCGGCGCGGCAGAGAAGATTTCGGCGAGATGGCGCCTGGTAAGGATTCCTTCGAGGAATAGTCCGGCGGCGCCGCGCGGCAGGCGCGGCGCGAAGCCCGGGCGGCCTCTAAAAATTCTCCTTCGTTTGCCTACATAGGCTTGCGAGTCCGTCGCCGGGCCCGGTCGTTTCGCCATGCGCAAATTGCCGATGCGCCCGGATGCTTTGCTGTTGATCTGGAGCATGTTCCGCGGCGGCATCATCCGTAATATTCTTCGTTCCGTTCACGGCCTTGCCTGGGAGTGATCGATGAATTTTGAGAAATACACCGAGCGGGCGCGGGGATTTGTTGAGAGCGCCCAATCTCTTGCGGTCCGCGAGGGTCACCAGCAGTTCACCCCGGAACATCTGCTCAAGGTTTTGCTCGACGATCCGGAGGGCCTAGCGAGCGGCTTGATCGACAGGGCCGGCGGCAATTCGCGCGATGCCCTCGTCCAGACCGAACTGGCGCTCGGCAAACTGCCGAAAGTCCAGGGGTCCGGCGCCGGGCAGCTTTATATGGCCCCGGCCACGGCGCGGCTCTTCGACAATGCGGAGAAGATCGCCGAGAAGGCCGGCGATTCCTACGTGACGGTGGAGCGGCTGCTGCTGGCGCTTGCCATGGAGAAGGGTGCGGAGAGCGCCAAGATCTTGCAACGCGCCGGGGTCAACCCGCAGGTTCTCAACGCGGCCATCAACGATCTCCGCAAGGGCCGCACGGCCGATAATCCGACCGCGGAGAACGCCTACGATGCGCTGAAGAAATACGCCCGCGATCTGACCGAGGCGGCACGCGCCGGCAAGCTCGATCCGGTCATCGGCCGCGACGAAGAGATCCGCCGCGCCATTCAGGTCCTGTCGCGGCGCACCAAGAACAATCCGGTCCTCATCGGCGAGCCGGGCGTCGGCAAGACCGCCATCGTCGAAGGTTTGGCGTTGCGCATCGTCAACGGCGACGTGCCCGAAAGCTTGCGCGACAAGAGCCTGCTGGCGCTCGATCTCGGGGCGCTGGTAGCCGGCGCCAAATACCGCGGCGAGTTCGAAGAGCGGTTGAAAGCGGTCTTGAACGAGATTACCGCCGCCGAAGGCCGGGTCATCCTGTTCATCGACGAATTGCACACCTTGATCGGCGCCGGTCGGGCGGACGGAGCGATGGATGCCTCGAATCTCCTGAAGCCGGCTCTGGCGCGCGGCGAGCTGCATTGCATCGGCGCGACCACGCTCGACGAATACCGCAAGCACATCGAAAAGGACGCGGCGCTCGCCCGCCGTTTCCAGCCGATCTTCGTGTCCGAACCGACGGTCGAAGACACGATCTCGATCCTGCGTGGCCTGAAGGAGAAATACGAGCTGCACCATGGCGTGCGG
>JASHSW010000059.1 GCA_030038595.1 Methylovirgula sp. | reverse complement strand
CTTTGTGACGCTGTCTTCGCCGGACCGGCGCTATGATTCCCTTTATCTTGCCAATTACGCGACCATTCACCTGAAAGACGAGCTGGCGCGGCTGCCAGGCGTCGGCAACGTCAACATTTTCGGCGCCGGCCAATACGCGATGCGGATCTGGCTCGATCCGAATAGGCTGAAGGCGCGGTCGTTGACGACGCAGGACGTCATCAACTCGTTGCAACACCAGAACGAGCAGGTGACGGCCGGTCAGCTCGGCATGCCGCCGGGCAACGCCGGCCAAGCCTTCCAACTGACGCTCAACGTCGCCGGCCGGCTCGACCAGGTCGGGCAGTTCGAAAACATCATTTTGAAAACGGGCAAAGACGGCGCCGTCACGCGGGTGCGCGACATCGGGCGCGTCGAACTCGGCGCGCAGACCTATAGCCAGGCCTTCACCCTCGACCAAAAGCCTGCGGCAGGTATCGCGATCTACCAATTGCCGCAGGCCAATGCACTCGACGTCGAAAAGCGAGTTGGCGCCAAGATGGCGGAACTTGCCCGCGCCTTTCCGCCCGGCCTCGTCTATGGCGTGCCATTCGATACGACGACTTTCGTCAAGGCTTCGGTCGACGAGGTCTACAAGACGCTCTTCGAAGCGGCGGTCCTCGTCCTGATCGTCATTCTCGTCTTCTTGCAGGATTGGCGGGCGATGCTCGTGCCGGCAACGACCGTGCCGGTCACGATCATCGGCGCCTTCGCCGCCATGGCCGCGCTCGGCTTCAGCATCAATCTATCGACGCTGTTTGCGATCATCCTGGCGATCGGCATCGTGGTCGACGATGCGATCATCGTGGTTGAAGGCGCGGCGCACAACATCGAGCAGGGAATGAGCGGCCACGACGCGGCGATTCGGGCCATGGATATACTGCTCGGACCGATCATCGGCATCACGCTCGTCCTGATGTCGGTGTTCCTGCCGGCCGCTTTCCTGCCCGGCCTTACCGGACGCATGTATGCGCAATTCGCGCTGGTCATCGCCGCGACCGCGCTGATCAGCGCGATCAATGCGGTCACCTTGAAGCCCACGCAAGCCGCGCTGTGGTTGCGGCCCACGGTGCCTCCGCAACAGCGGAATTTCCTCTATCGCGGCTTCAATGCCGTCTATGCGCGCGCCGAACGGGCCTACACGGATTTCGTAGCCGCTCTGGCGCGGCGCGCCGGCGTCACCGTGATCATCGGTCTTTTGATCATCGCCGCGGCGGGATACGGCATAGCACGCATCCCGACTGGATTCCTGCCTATCGAGGATCAGGGCTATTTCATCGCCGCCGTGCAACTGCCGGACGGCGCTTCGCTGCAGCGCACCCAGGCGGTGCTCGCCAAAGTGAGCGAAATCGCCGGCCAGGTGGACGGCGTCCAACATGTAGTCGCGATCTCCGGCGTCTCGGTGCTTGACAACAACGCCAGCCTGGCAAATGCGGGCGTCGCCTACATCGTCTTGAAAGATTGGGAAACGCGCGGCAGCAAGGAGAGTCTCCTGCCGATGTTCACGAAACTGAGCGGCGCGTTGGCAGGCATTGAAGAAGCGCGGATCACGGTTTTGCCGCCGCCGCCTATCCAGGGGATCGGCAACGCCGCCGGCTTCGCCATGCAAATCGAGCTGAAGGACGGCAGTTTCGATCTCGTCAAGCTGCAGGCGATCACCAACGCGGTGGTTGCCGACGCGCGCACGCAAAGCGCCTTGCAGCGCGTTTCGACGTCGTTTCGCTCAACCGTGCCGCAGCTCTCGGTCGAGGTTGATCGCGTCAAGGCCGAAAGTCTTCACGTCAGCGTCGACCAGGTATTTGCGACGCTCGCCTCCTATCTCGGCTCGACCTACGTCGATCAGTTCAACAAGTTCGGCCGCACGTTCCAGGTCTATGTTCAGGCGGATTCGCGGTTCCGCCTGCGGCCGCGCGACGTCGCCAATCTGCCGGTGCGTACGCAGGACGGCGACATGATCCCGCTCGGCACGATCGTGCATCTCGTCCCCGATGTCGGGCCGTCGCTGGTCAGTCTCTATAATCTCTATCCGACCGCGGCGGTCATCGGCCTGCCGGCGCAAGGCTTCAGCTCCGGACAGTCGATGCGGCTGATGGAGGAGATCGCCGGCAATGTTTTGCCAAAGGGGACGGGCTACGAATGGACGGCCATGTCCTATCAGGAAAAGATCGTCGGCGGCCAAATCTATTTCACCTTCGGCCTCGCGCTGCTCCTCGTCTATCTGGTGCTCGCCGCGCAATATGAGAGCTGGATCGCGCCGATCTCGGTGATCCTCGCCGTGCCGTTGTCGCTCGTCGGCCCGGTTCTCACTTTCAGCGCGCTCAAGATCGACAATAATCTCTATGTGCAGATCGGCCTCGTTCTCTTGATCGCGCTTTCCGCCAAGAATGCGATTTTGATTGTCGAATTCGCCCGCGATCTGCGCGCCGAAGGTCGAAGCCTCGTCGAAGCGGCGCGCGGCGCCGCGCAGGCCCGCTTCCGGCCGATTCTCATGACCTCCTTCGCCTTCATCCTGGGAGTGGCGCCGCTGGTCGTCGCGCAAGGCGCCGGCGCCAACGCGCGCAAATCGATCGGCATTACCGCGTTCACCGGGATGATCGCCTCGACTTGTCTTGCGGTGGTGTTCGTCCCCTCCTTCTTTGTCGTCGCGCAACGTTTCGAGGAATGGCGAAAGGCACGCAAACAACCTGCCCCGAGAACGGCCCCCGCTGAATGACACCCGGAGATCTCTCGCGGCGGCAGCGGCGCCCGGCAAGAATAACCCTCGGAACCGACGGCGAAATTAAAGTGAACCTATTCGAAACCGATCTTGCCCGGATATATCCCATGATCTTTTCGCAACACTGGTCGCGAGTTTGCAAATCGCTCTTCAAAGGACCTGGGAGGCGAAGCCGGGGTGTGCTAGCGTGAGACGCGCCCAGCGAACCTGAGAAAGGGTATCCCTTGTCCGGTGAAAGTCTCATCGTCATTATTCTCGTCGGCATTGTCGCGGGTTGGCTTGCGGGCCAGATCGTGCGCGGCACGGGCTTTGGTCTCGTCGCCGATCTTTGCATAGGCATTATCGGCGCTTTCATCGGCGATTGGCTGCTGCCCGAATTGGGCATTCACCTTGGTTTTTCTCGAGTCGTGGATCTGATCATCTCTGCGACGATCGGCGCCGTTCTGCTGCTCTTCGTCCTGGGGCTGTTCCGAAGGCGCGGACGTTGGTGAGCGGCCTTCTCGGCCGGACCCGGCAACCTAGGAAACGGCGAGACCGGTGGCGCGCGGCGAAGCCTTAGCGACCCACCATAAGATCGGTACCGCTGCAAGCTCGCACGCCACGCAGAAGACGATGACTGCCGCAGGTGAGCGATCGTAGAGGATTCCGATCGCCGCGCTGCCGAGAAACCAGAAGAACCCGTAGCCGGCAGTAAATAGTCCGAACGCCGAGGCGCGCCGGTTTGTCGGCACCATCGGTGCAATCGCGGCCGGAACGATCGATTCGTGCGCGCCCATGCCGATGCCCCAAATTGCCGCGCCGTTGAGCGCCATCCAGAAATTGCCGAGAAATACCAACGGCGCGAACGCGGCGGAGAGAACCGTCAGCCAGATCAAGACCGCGAAACCGAAGCGATCGAAGAGCCGGCCGAAGAGCAAGGCGCTGCCGCCGCCCGTCCCCATCGCCACCGCATAGAAGATGGCGATCCAATCGCTCGGCACCGTATGGGCGCGGTGGAAATGATAGGCGATAAGCGGATAATCTGCGAAGCCCGCCGCGACCAGCGCCGCGCCGGCGAGATAAATCCAGAAGACGCGCGGCAAGCGTCCGCTTTGCGTCGCAGGAGGCGCCGGCGAAAGGTCCTGTGGGCGCGGGTAGAGAAGACGCGCAACCAAGACGAACGTCAGCGTGATGAGCGCCGGTACCAGCAGAACCGCGAAGGCCGTGCGAAACCCCCCATGACGGGCCAGGACCGCGGCGACGAGAAGCGGACCGAACATCGCTCCACATTGGTCGAGCGCCTCGTGGATTCCGAACGCCCAGCCATAGCCGCCGGCCTCTTGCGCTGCATGCGACAGCATCACGTCGCGCGGCGGATTGCGGGTCGCCTTGCCGACGCGTTCGAGGATGATGAGCGCCGCGGCAGCCAGCCAGTTGCCGGACAGCGCCAGCGCCGGCACTGCAAGCATCTGGATGACGTAGCCGAGAATGACGATCGCCCAGAGCTTGCCGCTGCGGTCCGCGGCGCGGCCGGAAATCAGCCGCAAGCCGTAGCCCAGAAACTCGCCCAGGCCGGTGACGATCCCGACGACAGTCGCGCTCGCCCCGAAACTTGCCAGATAGGGCCCGATGATGCTGCGCGAGCCCTCATAGGTGAAGTCGGCGAAGAAGCTCAAAACGCCGATCAGCAGCACGAAGGCCAGCGCACCGCGCCGGCCGCCGCGCACGGAAAGCCCGATTGTCATGCTGCGTCGCCAAGCCGCCGGAAGGAACTTTCGATCATTGTAAGTATAGCAGAACTTCCTTTAAAACGGCGCGGCATCGCGAAGCGTGAGAGCCGCCAATGTCGCTGGATTTTTTCAAGACGGCCTTTGTGACCCTGCTGGTTACGGTCGATCCGCCGGGGCTCGCGCCGGTCTTTCTCGGCCTCACCTACGGCATGGCGCATTCCGTCAAACGTGAGATTGCGCTACGCGCCACGCTGATCGCCTTTGCGATCCTGGCGGCCTTTGCCTTCGGCGGCGGCGCATTGATGAGCGCGCTCGGCATCTCGATCCCCGCCTTCCGTATCGCCGGTGGTCTGCTCTTATTCTACATTGCCTTCGAAATGATCTTCGAATTGCGCAGAGAGCG
>JASHSW010000058.1 GCA_030038595.1 Methylovirgula sp. | reverse complement strand
ATCGGCAAGAAGGGCGCCGACATCGACAAGATCCGTAAGACCGTCGCCAGGCTCACCGATTCCGAAGTGGTCATCAACATCGTCGAGGTGCGCAAGCCCGAGATCGACGCGACCTTGGTCGCCGATTCGATCGCCCAACAGCTCGAGCGGCGCGTCGCCTTCCGGCGCGCGATGAAGCGGGCGGTGCAATCGGCGATGCGGCTTGGCGCGGAAGGCATCCGGATCAATTGTTCCGGCCGTCTTGGCGGCGCCGAAATCGCCCGCCTCGAATGGTACCGCGAGGGTCGCGTGCCGCTGCACACCTTGCGCGCCGATGTCGATTACGGCACCGCGACGGCGCATACCGCCTACGGTACCTGCGGCATCAAGGTGTGGATCTTCAAAGGCGAAATCCTCGAGCACGATCCGATGGCACAGGACAAGAAAATGGCCGAGCAGGATCACGGCGGCGGCGAACGCCGGCGCCGCGACCGCGACGTGGCCTAGCCTTACGAGTTGAACCATGTTGCAACCCAAGCGCACGAAATTTCGCAAGGCCTTCAAGGGCCGGATTCGCGGCGCCACGAAAGCCGGTTTCGAGCTGCACTTCGGCCAGTACGGGCTGAAGGCGCTCGAACCCGATCGCTTGACCGCCCGGCAGATCGAGGCCGCGCGGCGCGCCTTGACGCGCCACATGAAACGCGCCGGGCGGGTGTGGATCCGAATCTTTCCCGATGTGCCGGTCTCGAAGAAGCCGACCGAAGTGCGGATGGGCAAAGGCAAGGGCGCGCCCGAATTCTGGGCCTGCCGCGTGGCGCCGGGGCGCATCATGTTCGAGCTCGACGGCGTGCCGACCGAGGTCGCGCGCGAGGCTTTGACATTGGCCGCCGCCAAACTGCCGATCAAGACGCGCTTCGTGCAGCGGATCGTGGAATAGGGGGCGCGCGATGAAGGCCAAGCAGCGATTGTCGGACCTTCGGGTCATGAGCGAAGACCAGCTCGAACAGGAGATTCTCAGCCTCAAGAAGGAGCAGTTCAATCTGCGCTTTCAGCGGGCGACGGGGCAGCTTCAGGATACGGCGCGGGTGCGGATCGTGCGCCGCGACATCGCCCGGGCGAAGACGATTGCGGCCGAGCGACAAGGCGCCAAGCGATAGGATTTTTTGAGCATGCCGAAACGAGTTCTTCAGGGCGTCGTCGTTAGCGACAAGCAGAACAAGACCGTGATCGTGAAGGTCGAACGACGCTTCACGCATCCGCTGTTGAAGAAGACGGTGCGGCGCTCGAAGAAGTTTCATGCGCATGACGAAGGCAATAGCGCCAAGGTGGGTGATACGGTGTTCATCGAGGAGACGCGGCCGATCTCGAAGTTGAAACGTTGGATCGTCGTCGAGGCGGCAAAGGCTTAGGATTCGGACCGTAAGGAAGGCATGACGCCATGATTCAGATGCAGACCAATCTCGAGGTCGCCGACAATTCTGGGGCGCGCCGCGTGATGTGCATCAAGGTGCTCGGCGGCTCGAAGCGCAAATACGCCGGCGTCGGCGACGTGATCGTCGTCTCGATCAAGGAGGCGATCCCGCGCGGCCGTGTCAAGAAAGGCGACGTGATGCGGGCGGTGGTCGTGCGCACCGCCAAGGACATCAAGCGGCCCGACGGCTCGGTGATCCGCTTCGATTCCAATGCCGCGGTACTGATCACCGCGCAGGCGGAGCCGGTCGGCACGCGCATCTTCGGGCCGGTGCCGCGCGAACTGCGCGCCAAGAATCATATGAAGATCATCTCGCTCGCGCCGGAGGTGCTCTGATGGCCGCCAAGATCAAGAAGGGCGACAAGGTGGTGGTGATCGCCGGCCGCGACAAGGGCCGCTCCGGAGAGGTCATCCGCGTGCTTCCGAAGGAAGGACGCGCCGTCGTGCGCGGCGTCAATCTCGTCAAGCGCCATCAGCGCCAGACGCCGAAGCAGGAGGGCGGCATCATCTCGAAAGAGGGCACGATTCATCTCTCGAATCTGGCGTTCGTCGATCCCAAGGACGACAAGCCGACGCGGGTCGGATTCAAGATTCTCGACGACGGCCGCAAGGTACGGTTTGCGAAACGTTCCGGAGACCTGATCGATGGCTGAAGCAAAAGGCAAAGGCGCGAAGGACGCCAAGGCCGCGCCGAAGGACAAGGCCAAGGGCGCGAAGCCCGAAGCAAAGGCCGCCGCGCCCGAGAAGAACGCCAAGGCCGCCGAGGGCAAAGCCAAGGCGCAAGCCAAAGCGCGTGAGCGGCAGGCAGAGCCGCGCGCCGCGGCAGCCGAGCCGTTCGATGTGCCGAAGGATTACGTGCCGCGGCTCAAGAAATATTACACCGATGTGGTGCGTCCGCAGCTCACCAAGGAATTCGGCTACAAGAACGCGCTCGAAGTGCCAATGATCGAAAAGATCGTGCTCAATATGGGGGTCGGCGAGGCGGTCAACGATACCAAGAAAGTGACGTCCGCCGCCGCCGACCTGGCGCTCATCGCCGGACAGAAGCCAATCATCACGCGGGCGCGCAAGGCCATCGCGACCTTCAAGGTGCGCGAGAATATGCCGATCGGAGTGAAGGTCACGTTGCGCAAGACGCGGATGTACGAATTCCTCGATCGGCTTGTCACGATTGCGCTGCCGCGGGTGCGCGACTTTCGCGGCTTGAGCCAGAAAAGCTTCGACGGACGCGGCAATTACGCCTTGGGAATCAAAGAGCACATCGTGTTTCCGGAGATCGATTACGATAAGACCGAGAGCGTTCTCGGTCTCGACGTCGTCGTTTGCACCACCGCCAAATCCGACGATGAGGCACGCGCCCTGTTGCAGGCGTTCAATTTTCCGTTCCGGCAATGAGACGACGTCTCAAACGCGGAGACCAGAGGCAGATCAATGGCCAAGAAAAGTTCGATTGAAAAAAACAACCACCGCGCGCAGCTCGTCAAGCAATATGCCGTGCGCCGCAAGAAGCTGAAGGCGCTGGCGAAAGATAAGACGGCGAGCACCGAAGACCGCTTCGCGGCGCGTCTCAAGCTCGCCAAATTGCCGCGTAATTCGGCGCCCAGCCGGTTGCGCAATCGCTGCGAGATCTCCGGCCGGCCGCGCGGCTTCATCGGCAAGATGAAAATGTCGCGCATCGCGGTGCGCGACCTTGGCGCACGCGGTTTAATTCCCGGTCTTGTCAAGTCGAGCTGGTAGGAGGGGGTCATGGCGATGAACGATCCTCTCGGCGATATGCTGAGCCGCATCCGCAACGCGCAGATGCGCCGCAAGGGCAAGGTGAACACGCCGGGCTCGCGGCTACGCGCAAACGTGCTCGATGTGCTCGCCCAGGAAGGCTATATCCGCGGCTACTCGACGACCGAATACGGCAACGGCCGCACCGAGTTCGAGATCGAGCTTAAATATTACGACGGCGAACCGGTGATCCACGAGCTGCAGCGCGTGTCGAAGCCCGGCCGGCGCGTCTATGCCGGCGTCACCGAAATGCCGCAGGTCGCCAACGGCCTCGGCATCACGATCGTTTCGACGCCGAAGGGCGTCATGGCCGACCACGTCGCGCGCGATGCCCACGTGGGCGGCGAAGTTTTGTGCAAGGTGTTTTGAGCGAACGAGGAATTGGATCATGTCGCGCGTCGGGAAAAAGCCTGTCTCTCTGCCGGCCGGCGTCACCGCCAAGGTCGAAGGCCAGGCGGTCGTCATCAAAGGCGGCAAGGGCGAATTGCGCTTCGTCGCGCCGGGCGACGTCGCCGTGAGCCTCGCCGACAATCAGCTCAGGGTCGATCCGCGCAGCGATTCCAAGCGGGCGCGCGCCCTATGGGGCACGACCCGCGCCATGCTGAACAATCTTGTCGTGGGAGTCACCAAAGGGTTCGAGAGACGGCTGGAGATCAACGGCGTCGGCTACAAGGCGGCGGTTGCCGGCAAGAACCTGCAACTGTCACTGGGCTATAGCCACGACGTGACTTTCCCCATTCCGCAAGGCATTACCATTGCGACGCCGAAGCCGACGGAAATCGCCATCAGCGGCACCGATAAGCATAAGGTCGGCCAGGTCGCGGCGGAGATCCGCGCTTTCCGGCCGCCCGAGCCCTACAAAGGCAAGGGGGTGAAATATTCGGATGAGTTCATCTTCCGCAAGGAAGGCAAGAAGAAGTAAGGCGATGAGCAAGCAAAGCAAGACGGAAGTCCGCCGCAAGGCGCGTGTGCGACGCGCGGTTAAGGTGCACGCCTATGGCAGGCCGCGCCTTTCGGTCTATCGCTCATCGAAGCAGATCTATTGCCAGATCATCGACGATGTCGCCGGACGCACGCTCGCCGCTGCTTCTTCGCTCGAAAAGGTCAATCGCGAAAGCCTGAAAACGGGCGCCACCATCGAGGCGGCGCGGCGCATCGGCAAGCAGATCGCCGAGCGCGCCATCGAGGCGGGAATTAAAGAGGTGGTATTCGACCGCGGGGCGTATATGTATCACGGCCGCGTCAAGGCGCTGGCCGAAGGCGCGCGCGAAGCCGGGTTGACGATCTGATGTGCGCGCCGCAAAAGCGCCGGGAGAGGACGGAAGAGATTTATGGCACGTGAAGGCGAAGGCGGCCGCGGCCGCGACCGGGAAGAGCGCGACAGCGAATTCGTGGATCGTTTGGTCCACATCAATCGCGTCGCGAAAGTCGTGAAGGGCGGGCGGCGCTTCGGTTTTGCCGCGCTCGTCGTCGTCGGCGACCAGAAGGGGAGAGTGGGCTTCGGCCACGGCAAGGCGCGCGAAGTACCGGAAGCGATCCGCAAGGCGACCGAGGCCGCCAAGCACGCGCTGATCCGCGTCCCACTGCGTGAAGGCCGCACCCTGCATCACGACGTCACCGGCCGGCATGGTGCCGGCAAGGTCGTATTACGCGCCGCGCCGGCCGGCACCGGAATCATCGCCGGCGGCCCGATGCGCGCCGTTTTCGAGACGCTCGGCATGCATGATGTCGTCGCGAAGTCGCAAGGCTCCTCCAATCCCTACAACATGGTGCGGGCGACATTCGACGCCCTTCAAAAGGAAGATTCGCCGCGCGCCGTCGCGGCGCGGCGCGGCATGAAAGTCTCGACATTGCAGGCGCGCCGTCAAGGCGGCGAGGCAGAAGCCGTCGCGGAGGCATGAAATGGCAAAAAGCAAAGCAAAGGCGCGCTTCACCGTCGAACAGATCGGAAGCCCGATCGGCCGTCCCGCCGCGCAGCGGGCGACGTTGATCGGCCTCAAGCTCAACAAGATCGGGCGGCGGGCATCTCTGCCCGACACGCCGGCGGTGCGCGGCATGGTCGCCAAAGTCGCGCATCTCGTGCGCATCGTGGAATGAGGGCCGCGTCATGAAACTCAACGAAATCGCCGACAACCCCGGCGCATCGAAAGCGCGCATGCGCATAGGTCGCGGCATCGGTTCCGGCAAAGGCAAGACCGGCGGCCGCGGCGTCAAGGGCCAAAAGGCGCGCACCGGCGTTCGAATCAAGGGGTTCGAAGGCGGACAGATGCCCCTGCACCGGCGCTTGCCGAAACGCGGCTTCACGCCGCCGCATCCCACACACTATAACGAGGTCAATCTGCGCCGCGTCCAAGCGGCGGTCGATTCGGGCAGGCTTGCGCGCGGCGCGCCGATCACGGTCGATGCGCTGGTCGAGGCCGGCGTCTGCGGCAAGCGGCGCGACGGCGTAAAGATCCTCGGCATGGGCGAGATCAGCGCTCCGCTTGCTTTCGAAGTGGCGGCGGCGTCGAAATCGGCGATCGCGGCGATCGAAAAAGCCGGCGGCTCGGTGCGCCTGCTGGCTGCTGACGTCACGGAGGCCTGAGCCGGAACTGCGATGCGCCCGTTGCGGAGGAGCCGCGGGGTTCCCACATCGACCGCATCGCCGCCAGCCGGTGAACGTTTCTCGAGCCTTGGCGGCGCGCCGCGCGCCGCGCGGAGCACTACATGGTATCGGCCGCTGAACAACTTGCCGCCAACGTCAACTGGGCCGCCTTCGCCAAGGCCGACGAGCTCAAAAAGCGGATCTGGTTCACCCTTGGCGCGCTGATTATCTATCGGCTAGGCACCTACATTCCGCTGCCGGGCATCGATCCTGCCGCCTTCGAAGCGACGTTCAACGGCAACAACCAGGGCGTTCTTCAGCTCTTCAACATGTTCTCGGGCGGCGCCGTGCAGCGCATGGCGATCTTCGCCCTGAACATCATGCCGTATATTTCCGCCTCGATCATCATCCAGCTTCTGACGAGCGTCTTTCCGACGCTCGAGGCGTTGAAGAAGGAGGGCGAGGGGGGCCGCAAGATCCTCAACCAATACACGCGCTACCTGACGGTGGTGCTCGCCGGCTTCCAGGCCTATGGGATCGCCATCGGTCTCGAAGGACAGGCGGGGGTCGTCAGCAATCCGGGACTTTTCTTCCTGCTGACGACGACGCTGACCTTGACGGGCGGCACCGTCTTTCTGATGTGGCTCGGCGAGCAGATCACTTCGCGCGGCATCGGCAACGGCTCATCGCTGATCATCTTCTCCGGGATTGTGGCGGCATTTCCCACGGCGATCATTCACACGCTCGAACTCGGCCGGCAGGGGCAGCTTTCGACTTTCCTCATCATCCTCGTCATGGTGATGGCGGTGTTCGTGGTCGGCTTCATCGTGTTCATGGAGCGTGCCCAGCGCCGACTCGTCATCACCTATCCGAAGCGCCAGCAGGGCAATCGAGTTTACGAAGGCCAAACGTCGTTTCTGCCTCTGAAGCTCAATACGTCGGGCGTCATTCCGCCGATCTTCGCTTCTTCGCTTCTGCTCCTGCCGACCACCATTGCCAATTTCTCCGCGCAGCGCGGCGGCGGCGGCATTTTGGGGGCGATTTCGCTCTATCTCGGCCAAGGCCGTCCGCTGTATTTGATTCTCTACGTCGCGCTGATCGTGTTCTTTACGTTCTTCTACACGGCGATCGTCTTCAATCCGACCGAGACCGCCGACAACTTGAAGAAACATAGCGGCTTCATTCCCGGCATAAGGCCAGGCGAGCGCACCGCGCAATATATCGACAAGGTGTTGATGCGCATTACGGTGGTCGGCGCCGCGTATTTGAGCCTGATTTGCCTGTTGCCGCAGATCCTCATCTCCTACGCCAATATGCCGTTCTATTTCGGCGGTACCTCGCTTCTGATCGTCGTTAGCGTTACAATGGATACGGTGGCGCAGATTCACGGCCACCTCCAAGCGCACCAATACGAAGGCTTGGTGAAAAAGGCCAAATTGCGGGGCAGGAAACGATGAGGCTCGTCGTGCTCGGACCGCCGGGCGCGGGAAAAGGCACGCAATCTGCACGCCTGATGCAGAAATATGGCATCCCGCAATTGTCGACCGGCGACATGCTGCGCGCCGCCGCCGGAACGCCGGCCGGCAGCCGGGTCAAGGCGCTCGTCGACTCCGGCAGCCTCGTCCCCGATGAGGTCGTGCTCAAAATCATCGCGGCGCGGATCGAGCAGCCCGATGCGGCGGCCGGCTTTATCCTCGATGGATTTCCGCGCACCGTGAAGCAGGCCGAGGCGCTCGACGAGCTGCTGAGGGCCAAGAACATGAAACTCGACGCGGTGATCGAGCTCAAGGTCGACGAATCGGCGCTGCTCGGTCGCATCGATAGGCGCGCCAAGGAGATGGTCGCCAAGGGCTGTGCGGTGCGCGCCGACGACAACCCGGAGGCATTCAAGACCCGCCTTGCGGCCTACCGGGAGATGACGGCGCCGGTTTCGGACTATTATGCCCGGCAGGGCCTCCTAAAAACGGTCGATGGCATGGCGCCGATCGACCGGGTCGCGGCGCAAATCGACCGAGCGGCCGAAAGCTCTGCAAGGGTCTGAACTTGCGGCTCCGCCCCGAAGCCGCGGGGGAGGGGCCGGCGGGACCTTTGTCCCCGCCAAAGTCGACGATTTGCCACAATTGGCGGTTGACGGAAGCGCGGCGGATCACTAGGTAAAACGCCTCAAGCCGAAAGGATCGGGTCCTGGCTTCCATGGGTTTCCATGAGAGGGCCGGGTTTTCGTTGTCAGGCACGCCGGAGGGCGGCATTTTCCGCCCCATCGTGGAGCGGCCAAACCGGAGAAAACGCGTGGCCCGTATTGCCGGCGTCAACATACCGACGAACAAACGCGTCGTCATAGCTCTCCAATATATTCATGGGATCGGCCCGACGAAGGCGCGGGAGATCTGCGACAAAGTCAATATTCCGCCGCAGCGGCGCGTATTCGAGCTCACCGATTCCGAGATCCTACAGATCCGCGAAACCATCGACCGCGATTATCGGGTCGAGGGGGATCTGCGCCGCGAAGTGGCGATGAACATCAAACGGCTGATGGACCTTGGCTGCTACCGCGGCTTGCGGCATCGCCGCCAGCTTCCGGTGCGCGGCCAGCGCACGCATACCAACGCGCGCACCCGCAAAGGCAAGGCTAAGCCGATCGCCGGCAAGAAGAAGCCCACGTAAGAATCCCGAGCGCCTGGCATTACGGGCGCGTTGGAAGGACGGATCATGGTGAAAGAAGCAACCCGCGTGCGCCGGCGTGAGCGCAAGAACATCGTCTCCGGCGTGGCGCATGTGAATTCCACCTTCAACAATACGATGATTACCATCAGCGACGCCCAGGGCAACACGATCTCCTGGTCGTCGGCGGGGACGATGGGATTCAAAGGTTCGCGCAAGTCGACGCCTTACGCGGCGCAGATGGCGGCCGAGGACGCGGCACGCAAAGCCGCCGAACACGGCATGCGCACGCTCGAAGTCGAAGTCTCCGGACCGGGATCGGGGCGTGAGTCGGCGCTGCGCGCCCTTCAGGCCTCGGGATTCACGGTGACTTCGATCCGCGACGTAACGCCGATTCCGCACAACGGTTGCCGGCCGCGCAAGCGGCGACGCGTTTAACGCCAACAGGCGAGAGCTCCCCGATGCCGCCGGAGTTCTCATGCTCGAACGAAGGATGTTCTCGTGATTCAGAAAAATTGGCAGGAGCTCATCAAGCCGAACAAGCTCGATGTCGCCCCCGGTGACGATCCGAAGCGGCTCGCCACAATCGTCGCCGAGCCGCTGGAACGCGGCTTCGGCGTCACGCTCGGCAATTCCTTGCGGCGGGTTCTCTTGTCGTCGCTGCAGGGCGCGGCGATCAGCTCGGTGCACATCGACGGCGTGCTGCACGAATTCTCGTCGATTCCCGGCGTGCGCGAAGACATCACAGACATCGTGCTCAACATCAAGGACATCGCCATCAAAATGCAGAGCGATGGGCCGAAGCGCATGGTGATGAAGAAACAAGGCCCCGGTAAAGTCACGGCTGCCGATATCCAGACCGTCGGCGACGTGCAGATCTTGAACCCTAGCCTCGTCATCTGCACTCTCGACGAAGGCGCCGAGATCCGTATGGAATTCACCGTCAACACCGGCAAGGGCTACGTGACGGCGGAGCGCAACCGGAGCGAGGATGCGCCGATCGGCTTGATCCCGATCGACAGCCTCTATTCGCCGGTGCGCAAAG
>JASHSW010000057.1 GCA_030038595.1 Methylovirgula sp. | reverse complement strand
ACATAGACGAGAAGATCGTCGATGCTCGCCGGGCTCGGATGCGGCAGGCCGTTCCATAGCGCCGCGTTGCCGACGAGACGGCGCACATAGAACCAGCCGAAGATCAGCCCGGCGATATAGGCGAGCGCATACCAGCGGATCGGCAGCGGCCCGATCCAAACCAGCACCGGATTGATTTTCGGATAGGGAAGGAGGAGGAGCATTTTGGTCCCGCGCGCGTCCGTATAGGCGTCATGCGATGCTGCGGCGGACGCGTCAAGCCGGGCCGCCTCCGTTCTAAAGTGCGCGACAGAGGCGGAGGAGCTGGCTTATAATGGTCAATTCCGGCGACCCTTCTTAAAGGAGAAGCAGATGCCGCAGAGCCAGGGCACGATGTTCGATGATCTTTCGCGGCTGATGAGCGACGCGGCGGAAATGGCGCACGGCGTGCGCCGCGAAGCCGAGACGGTGTTTAAGGCGCAGGTCGAGCGTTGGCTCGCCAATATGGACCTCGTTACGCGCGAGGAGTTTGAGGCGACGCGCGACATGGCGATCAAGGCGCGCGACGAAAACGACCGGCTGGCCAAGCGCATTGCCGCACTCGAGGCGAAACTCGGGATGGAGACGCCGAAGAGTTCGGCCTGAGCGACGACCGGGGCCGCGAATGCCGAACTTCAACCAAGCGACGCTGCCGCAGGACGGACGCCAATCCGACATGGCGCTCGCCATCTGCCGCGGCACGCGCCGGCTGCTGCGCAATCTTAAGTTCTCGACGCTCACGGAATTGCCGCTGGCGAGCGGCCGGCGCGCCGACATCGTAGCACTCGCCGGCGACGCGACGATCGCGATCGTCGAAATCAAATCCTCGATCGCCGATTTTCGCGCCGACGCCAAATGGCCGGACTATCGCGCCCATTGCGACCGGCTCTACTTCGCAATTCCCGACGGCGTACCGACGGCGATCATGCCGGAGGACGCGGGTCTCATCGTCGCCGACGCGTTCGGCGCCGCAATTCTGCGCGAAGCGCCGGAACATCGCCTCGCCCCGGCGACGCGCCGCGCCATGCTGATGCGCTTCGCGCATGCCGCCGCGCACCGCCTGCATGGGCTGAGCGACCCGGAGATCCTGAGCTTCGGGCCCCCTTAAAGCTTCCCGCCGCGGGAGAGGGTTCGCATTCAGCGCGGCGCCCGTTTGGCGAGGACGCGCTGAAGAGTGCGCCGATGCATATTAAGCCGGCGCGCCGTCTCCGAGACGTTACGGCCGCAAAGTTCGTAGATGCGCTGGATATGTTCCCAGCGGACGCGATCGGCCGACATCGGATTTTCCGGCACTTCGGCCTTATCGTGACGCGTCGCCATGAGCGCCGCGTAGATGTCGTCGGCATCGGCGGGTTTGGCGAGGTAATCGAAAGCCCCAAGCTTCACCGCCGTCACCGCGGTGACGATATTGCCGTAGCCGGTTAGAATGATGGCGCGCGCCTCGGGGCGTTTCGCCTTCAATTCGGACATGACGTCGAGCCCGTTGCCGTCGGAAAGCCGCATATCGATCACCGCGAATGCCGGCGGTTCGTGGGCGATCGCCGCCAGTCCCTCGGCGACCGACTGCACTGCCGTGACGATGAAGCCGCGTCCCTCCATGGCGCGCGCCAGCCGCGACAGGAACGGTTTATCGTCGTCGACAATCAAAAGCGTCTTGTCGGTATCGAGCTCACCGAGCGACGGAAAAGTCTCCACCCTTGCACCCTGGCCCGTGTCCGGGGGATCGGTTTTCATTATCGGGTCTTTCGTCTTTTTTCATATTAGGTCGGAATTGTCTCCCCGAGGAAGGCAAATTCTCGGTCCGTCGCCCGGGATTTGGACAGCGCGGACGAAAGCCGAGAATTTGCAAGTTTATCATGCCCCTTTTGCCGGCGCATCGGGCAAATCCGGGTGAGGTTACCGGCGCGGACAGCCGAACTAGCCGCCGGCGAACACGGATTTGACCGGGTCTTCCGTACCGCGGCCGCGGCGTCCGGGCTCGAATGTGGCGCGCGGCCAGCGGATCGTCACGCGCGCCCCGGATTGCGGCGCGGCGACATTGCTCGGAATGACGGCTGCGCCGGAGCGCTCCAGCAAGGTCTTGGCGATGAACAGCCCGAGGCCGAGGCCGAAGTCTTCTTCCGACTTGGCGCGCCGGTCTTTCTTGGTCGTGACGTAAGGTTCGCCAAGGCGGCCGATCACGTCTGGAGAAAAACCAGGCCCGTCGTCCTCGATCGCCACTTCCACGAAACTCGCATTCCAGCGGGCGATGATCTTCACCTCGGAACGGGCGAAATCGATGGCGTTCTCGATGAGATTGCCAAGGCCGTAGATGATCCCCGGATTGCGCCGGCAGATCGGCTCGGGCTCTTGCCCTTGTTTGGCGATGCCGATCTGGATGCCGAAATCGCGATGCGGCGCGACCGCCTCCTCGAGCAAGACGCCGACGCTCATCTCGCTTAGGATATTGCCCGACTCGTCGCCGAGCGAGGCGATTTTGGCGAGGATGCTGCGGCAGCGGCCGATCTCCTGGACAATCAGCCCTACGTCCTCGTCGAAGGGACTGTCCGGCGGCAGTTGTTTTTGCAGCTCCTTGACGACCAAAGTGATGGTTGCGAGCGGCGTGCCCAGCTCATGCGCCGCGGCGGCGGCGAGACCGTCGAGCTGGCTTAAATGCTGTTCGCGCGCCATGACGAGCTCGGTCGCGGCAAAGGCGTCGGCGAGCTTGCGCGTCTCCTCGGCGATGCGCGAAGCATAGATCGCCGTGAACGCCGCGCCGATCGTGATCGCCATCCATATGCCGCCGATGTAGAGGAACGGCAGGTTCAACGGCGCGCCCGGTGCCCAAGGCAGCGGATAATGCACGAAGGTAAGCGCCGTCGCCGCCGCAACGCCGAGCAGCGTGAGGCCAAGCGTGATCCGCCCGCTGAACGACACGGCGGCGATCATGATCGGCGCCAGAAACAGGATCGAGAACGGATTTTCGAGACCGCCGGTCAAATAGAGCAGGGCGGAAAGCTGCACGATGTCATAGGCCAGCATCAATGCGGCGGGCGGATCTTCGAGCCGGTCGCTGCGTCCGAAGCGAATTCGAAGCAGAACGTTGAGCCAAGCCGAGCTTGCGATGAACAACAGGCAAAGGCCGAGTGGAATCGGGAACCCGAGCGCGAAACGCACGAAAAGTACGGCCGTCGCCTGCCCGCAGACCGCCAGCCAGCGCAATCTCACAAGCGTGTCGACGCGCAGCCGGCGCGATCTTCTGCCGAGGTCGAGACTTAGCGGCGGCCGGTTGCCGTCCGGCACGCCTGGGTTCCACTGCAGGGACGGGCGCATGAACCGCAATCCTCCCGTTCACTCGCCTTCTTTCCGCCTGTTATATGCCTCTGCGAGGAGTGAAGCGACAGGATCCGCCCCATGCATATCGCCGCGCCGCAGCGCCCATGCGAGCCCACCGCCCCGGCGATCGAAGTCGAGGCCTTGACGAAGGCTTACAAACGCTTGGTCGCGGTCGACCACGTGAGCTTTTCGGTCGCACGCGGTTCGGTGACCGGGCTGCTCGGCGGCAACGGCGCCGGAAAGACCACCACGATCGGCATGATTATGGGCCTCATCCTGCCGACCTCCGGCAAGGTGAACGTGCTTGGCGTCGATATGTTGGCCGAACGCCACCGGGTACTGGCGCGGATGAATTTCGAGAGTCCCTACGTCGACATGCCGCACCGCCTCACGGTGCGCCAGAATCTCGAAGTGTTCGGCCGGCTTTATGGAATCGGCGACCTCGAAATCCGCATTTCCGTTCTCGCCAAGGATCTGGCGCTCGAAGACCTGCTCGACCGGCCGTCCGGCCAACTCTCCGCCGGCCAGAAGACGCGTGTCGCCTTGGCGAAGGCGCTCATCAACGAGCCCGAAGTGCTATTGCTCGACGAGCCGACCGCCTCGCTCGATCCCGATACGGCCGATTGGGTGCGCACGCATATCGAAACCTATCGCCGGGGCAGCGGCGCGACGATCCTGCTTGCCTCGCACAACATGCGAGAAGTGGAGCGGCTCTGCGATCGGGTGATCATGCTGAAGGAAGGCCGCGTCGCCGGCGACGCGAGCCCGGGCGAACTGCTCGCTCGTTTCGGGCGCGACAGCCTCGAAGAAGTATTTCTCGATCTGGCCCGCGGCCGCAGGCGCGCGCCGTGAACCGGACGCCGGCCGAAGGTCTGTCTCTGCGGCGCGTCGGCGCGATGCTGCGCCGCTATCTGTATCTGCTGCGCTCTTCGCCGCCGCGCATTCTCGATCTCATCTATTGGCCGCTGGTGCAGATGCTGACCTGGGGATTTCTCCAGACCTATCTCGCAAAAGCATCGGCCGCGGCACCGATCGCGGGCCGTTTGGGCCTCGCCGCCGGCACTCTTATCGGCGCTATGCTGCTCTGGGACATTTTGTTTCGCGGCCAGCTCGGATTCTCGGTCTCGTTTCTCGAAGAGATGTGGTCGCGCAACATCGCCAACTTGATGATGAGCCCGCTGCGCGTCGGCGAATTCATCCTGGCGCTGACGGCGATGAGCATCATTCGGCTGTCGATCGGCTTCCTGCCGGTCACGTTCCTGGCAATCCTATTCTTCGGTTTCAATCTCTGGGGACTAGGACTGGCCGTCGGCTTTTTCTTCGCCAATCTCATTTTGACAAGCTGGGCGATCGGCCTGCTCTGTTCCGGTGTGGTGCTTCGCTATGGGCTTGCGGCAGAATCGCTCGTCTGGACCGTCATGTTCCTGATGCAGCCGCTGGCTTGCGTCTTTTATCCAGTCGGCGTGTTGCCGAAGCCGTTGCAGGCCTTCGCCTGGATGCTGCCACCCACCTACGTGTTCGAGGGCTTGCGGGGCTTGCTGATCCATCACGCATTCCGCGCCGATCTCATGGGCGAGGCCTTTGTGCTGAACGTCCTTTTGTTCAGCGTCGCGGTGATCGGCTTTCGCCGGATGCTGCTGGACGCGCGGCGCGCCGGCAGCCTGCTGCAGACCGGCGAGTGACGCTGCTGTGACATTTTTCCGTCAGGACGATGAAAAAACCGGCGAAAAGAGAAAATTATGCATACTTCGTTGCATTGATTTGAGAAAACTGTCGTATTAAGCTTGTGCAGTGCAATAATGACGCGAAAGACCCGGACGGAACGTCGGCTCGTCCGGGCGGTTGTCGGTCCGCGAGGTGCTGGAAATGTTTGGTGGCGGACCGATGAATGCCTATTCCTATCAATTGCATGAGATGACCTACCTGGCGCTCGCGCCGGCCCGCGCCTTTTCCGACATCGCGCGCCTCTGGTTCAACAATCCCATTAATCCCCTTGCCCATACGCAGGTCGGCCGCAATGTGGCGGCTTCGGCGGAACTGTTCGAGCGCCTGACGCGGCGTTATGGCAAGCCGAACTTCGGCCTGACCTCGACCATCGTGGACGGCAAAAAGGTGCCGGTCCACGAGGCAGTCGTTTGGCAGAAGACATTCTGCAAGCTGCTGCATTTCGAGCGGGATTGGGAGGGCGTCGGCGAACCGCGCCAGCCCAAGCTTTTGCTCGTCGCACCGATGTCCGGGCATCACGCGACGCTGCTGCGCGGCACGGTTGAGGCGTTCCTGCCTCATTACGACGTCTACATTACCGATTGGGCGGATGCGCGTATGGTGCCGCTCGCGTTCGGCACGTTCGATCTCGACGACTATATCGACTACCTCACCGAAATTTGTCACCTGCTCAGCGCCGAGAAGGACGGCATTCCGCTGCATACGATCGCAGTCTGCCAACCTGCCGTGCCGTTGATTGCGGCGGTGGCGCTCCTCGAAAAGCGCCAAAACGCCGATGCTCCAGCCTCGATGACCCTGATGGGCGGCCCGATCGATACGCGCCGCAGCCCCACCGCCGTCAATCTCCTCGCCCAGGAACGCGGCAGCGCGTGGTTCCGCGGGAACTGCATCCACCCGGTGCCCTATCCCTATCCGGGGGTGGGACGCGACGTATATCCGGGATTTCTCCAGCTTTCCGGTTTCATGGCGATGAACTTCGATCGGCATATCAACGCGCACATCGAGATGTTCAACCACCTGATGGAGGGCGACGGCGACTCGGCCGAAAAGCACCGCGAATTCTATGACGAATATCTGGCGGTGATGGATCTCACCGCGGAGTTCTATCTGCAGACGGTCGAAACGGTGTTCGTCGAACATCGTCTCCCCAACGGTACGATGATGCATAGGAACGAGCGGATCGATCTCGGCGCCATCCGCCGCACGGCATTGATGACGGTCGAAGGGGAAAGGGACGACATCTCCGGCCTCGGTCAGACGTTCGCCGCACAAGAGCTCTGCACCCACATTCCCGGCAAGCGCAAGCTGCACTACCAACAGGCCAACGTCGGCCATTACGGCGTCTTCAACGGCTCCCGCTTCCGGCAGGAGATCGCGCCGCGCATCCGGGCCTTCACCGCCGCGATGGCGCCGCTCTAAGCCGCCCCGGGCCTCGGCACCCTTTTTCTTCTGTACCTCCCAAAGAACTACCCGCATTTAGCGCAGTGGCGGATCTACGCACGTCGGAGTTGCCCTTCCTCCCTGAGTCGATCACATCCATAACTGCCTGATCGGACAAGCATTATAACCAACAAAGTAGAATTTTATCGGCACTCCATTCGATCCAGTGGCGACTCAGTCCGGCAAAAGATAAGCTCGCCGCCCATGCCGAGCCCGCCCCGAAAAAGCGCGCCGCGAAGCTCGCAGATCACCTATCTCGATGTCTCGCATGGCGGCGAAACCTATCGTATCGCATTGAAGCGTATCGCTTCGGCGCGCCGTTTCACGCTGCGCGTCCGCGCTGCGACGCGCGACGTGGTCCTGACCATGCCGCCGCGCGGTTCGATCACCGGAGCGCGCAGCTTCATCGAGCGCCACGCCGCCTGGATCGGCGCGCGCCTGCAGCGTCTACCCGAGCCGATGCCGTTCGGAGGCGGCGAAATCATCCCGGTTCGCGGCATCAACCATCGGATCGTCGAACGACCGAGGCAGCGCGGCAACGTCTGGATTGAGCCGGTCCACCGCGCCGAGGCTGACGCCAAACTGCCGCTGCTCTGTGTCGGCGCCGGGCCGGCGCACGTGGCGCGGCGCGTCAAGGATTTTCTGATGCGCGAAGCCAGGCGCGACCTCGAAGCCGCGGTCTTCCGCCATGCCGCCAAGATCGGCGTCAAGCCGCGCAAGATCAGCCTGCGCGATACGACCAGCCGGTGGGGCTCCTGTTCTTCGACCGGCGCCCTGAGCTTTTCCTGGCGGTTGATCTTGGCGCCCAGCTACGTGCTCGATTATCTCGCCGCACACGAGGTGGCGCATCTCGTGCACATGAACCATTCGCCAAGCTTTTGGAAGGTTCTCGCCAAACTCTCGGCGCATGTCGATCGCGCCGAAGCTTGGCTCAGAACGAACGGCGCCGGCCTGTTGCGATTCGGTCCTTATAACGCCTAGCCGTCCTAGCGCCGCACGAAAGTCAGATAGACGGGCTTGCGGCCGGCGGCGAGCGCTTTGGCTTCGTAGCGTGTCGCGGTCCAGCCGGGCCAGGGCTCCCGCCAATCGGCTGCCGTTTCGGCTTTCCAGACGAAATCCGGGGCGCGCAGGATACGCCCCAGGGTCCAGCCGGCGTTGTCGTCGATGTCGGTGGCGAAACGCAATTCGCCCCCAGCCCGCATCACCCGGGCGAGCGCGGCGAGCATCGAATCGGAGAGGAACCGGCGCTTGCGTTGGCGGCGCTTCGGCCAAGGGTCCGGATAGAGCAAAAAGACCCGAGCAAGTGCCGTCGCAGGCAGAGCATCGATCATCCCTCCCGCGTCGCCGCAATAGAGCCGCACGTTGTCGAGTTTCTTGGCTTCGATGAGCGCCAAGGCCTTGGCGACCCCATTCTCAAAATATTCGCAGCCGATCAGCCCGCAATCCGGATTCGCCTCTGCCTCGGCGGCGAGATGTTCGCCGCCGCCGAACCCGATTTCGAGGAAAATCGCCGCAGGTCGGCGCGCAAACAGCGCCGCGGCGTCGGCGATCGGAGGAGAAAGATCGAGCGCCAGGCGCGGCAGAAGCGTCTCCAGCAGCTTGGCTTGGTGCGGCCGAAGCCTTTTGCCCTTGCGCCGCCCGTACAGACGCACCGCCGCGGCGCTTTGCAAATTGCGCTTTTCGAAATCGGCACTCATCGATCGTTCGTCGGCCGCAGCACGCCTTCAGCCGAAACTGGCAAGCAGCTTCGGGACGAGATCCGTCTTTTCCCAGGAAAAGCCGCCGTCGGCTTCGGGGGCTCGGCCGAAATGGCCGTAGGCGGCGGTGCGCGCGTAAATCGGCCGGTTGAGCGCCAGATGGTCGCGGATACCGCGCGGCGTGAGCCGCATGACCTGCGGCAGGGCCATTTCGAGCTTGTCCTCGGGCACGCGCCCGGTGCCGTGCGTATCGACATAGATCGACAAAGGCTCGGGAAAGCCGATTGCATAGGCGAGCTGGATCGTGCAGCGTTCGGCGAGACCCGCCGCGACGACGTTCTTGGCGAGGTAGCGCGCCGCATAGGCGGCGGAGCGGTCGACTTTGGTCGGATCCTTGCCGGAAAACGCGCCGCCTCCGTGCGGCGCCGCCCCGCCATAGGTATCGACGATGATCTTGCGGCCGGTCATGCCGCAATCGCCGTCTGGGCCGCCAATCACGAACTTGCCCGTCGGGTTGACGTGCCAGACCGTGTCCTCGGTAATCCATGCGTGCGGTAGGGTAGCGCGGATATAGGGTTCGACGATGGCGCGCACATCCTCCGAGGTGAGGTCGGCGTCAAGCTGCTGGGTGGAAAGAACGATCTGCGTCGCTTCGACGGGCTTGCCGCCCGCATAGCGGATCGTCACCTGGCTCTTGGCATCGGGGCCGAGTTTGACGGCGCCGCCTTCCTTGAGCTTGCGCGCCCGCGCCAAGTTTTCGAGGATCTTATGGGCGTAATAGATCGGAGCGGGCATCAGTTCGGGGGTCTCGACGCAGGCGTAGCCGAACATGATTCCCTGGTCGCCGGCGCCTTCGTCTTTATTGCCGACCGCATCGACGCCGCGCGCGATGTCCACGGATTGGGCGTGCAGGAGGACCTCGATATTGGCATTTTGCCAATGAAACCCGGCTTGTTCATAGCCGATCGAACGGATCGCCTGGCGCGCCGTATCTTCGATCTTGGCGACCGAAATCGCCGGGCCGCGCACCTCGCCGGCGATCACCACCCGGTTTGTCGTCGCCAACGTCTCGCAGGCGACGCGCACTTTGTAGGCATCGACTCCGGTGCGCGCGGCTTCTTTGAAAAAAAGATCGAGGATCTCGTCGGAAACTCGATCGCAGAGCTTGTCGGGATGGCCCTCGGAAACCGATTCACTCGTGAACAGATAATTCTTCCGCGGCACAAACAGCTCCTGGGATGCGACACTACGCTCGCGAAGACGGGCTCTTCGAGGGGCGGGAGGCGGGCTGCCGCGAGGAACGGCGAATGTCTGCTAAACCGTTCGTTCGGTCAAGCGTATTGGCAGGATACGTTCTCTATATCGAACAAATCTCAGGGCTTATTGTGTTTGCGATTGGGCAGGTCTTCAG
>JASHSW010000056.1 GCA_030038595.1 Methylovirgula sp. | reverse complement strand
GTCCAGGCGAGCTACATTCGGCCGGAATATTTCCCGAGCGGTTTCGCGCTCTTTCCGGAGTGGCCGCGCTTCGATGCCGAGAAATCGCTGAACCTCTTCGCGCTCACGATGGCGATCCTGGCCGCGCCGAAACTGTTCGGCCTCATTCTCGCCTTGCTCCGTAAAGCCACCCGGCGCGGCTATGGCGGCGCGATCCGGCTGACGATTTCGACGCTGTTCGAGATCGTCATGTCGGCCCTGCTGGCGCCTATTATGATGCTCATCCAGACCGGCCACGTGGCGCATTTCCTCTTCGGCTTCGACACCGGCTGGAACCCGCAACGGCGCGACGACGGTTCGGTTCCCTTCAAAGCCATCGTGCGCCGCCACCGCTCGCATGTTGCGATGGGACTCTTGACCCTGGGGGCTGGGCTTCTGATCTCGCCGTCACTCGTCGCCTGGATGTCGCCGACGATTCTCGGCCTCGTACTCGCGATCTTTCTTTCCTGGGCGACCGGGAAGTTGTCTTTCGGCATATTCCTGCGCCGTTCCGGTCTCCTGGGCACACCGGAAGAAAGATCGAAGCCGCGCGTCGTACGCCGCGCCAACCAGCTCGGCAGGATGCTCGCCCGCGAAGTCGGTAAGGCGGACGGGCTGCGCAGTCTCTATGAGGATCCCGAATTCCGCGCCATGCACCTTGCGATGTTGCCGGCCGGACGCAGCCGCAAGCGCGGCGAGATTTCGGCCGAGCGGGCGCTCGCCGAGGCCAAGCTTAAAGAGGCGCGTTCGATCGACGAAGCGGTCGATTGGCTGAAGCCCGTCGAACGGATGAACGTAATGCTCGACGCGGATTTGATCGCTTTGCTCGCCGCCATTCCGAAATCTCCGATCGTACCGATCGACACGGCCGCGTAGTTTAGAGAAGCTTCAAAGAATCGCCGTCGATTTTTTGAAGCATTCTAAATGCAGGCTCAAGTGCTTGCAGGTTTGCGCGCACGCGTATAGTTCAAGGCGCGAAGCCGGGCAGCAAGACCAACTGTTCCGCAAAACGAAAGTTGCGCTGTGATCGGTGCGCTCATCATCGTGTTCCGCGAAGTCGTCGAAGCGGGTCTCGTCGTCGGCGTCGTGCTCGCGGTCTCGCAGACCATCCCGCATCGCTTGCGATACATCTTCGGCGGCATCGCGGCCGGGGTTTGCGGCGCTGGGCTTGTTGCGGCGTTCACCGGGTTGATCGCCGAGGCGATGGCCGGCGCCGGCCAGGAAGTCTTCAACGCCGCGATCCTTTCGTTGGCAGTCATCATGCTCACCTGGCACAACGTCTGGATGGCGCGGCACGGCCGAGAGATGACCGACGAACTGCATACGATCGGCCGGCAGATCCGCAACGGATCGAAGCCGCTCATCGCGCTCGCCATCGTCGTCGCGGTGGCGGTGCTCAGAGAAGGCTCGGAAATCGTCCTCTTCCTCTATGGCATCATCATTTCGAGCGGCAGCAGCGGGCTTTCGATTTTCGTGGGCGGCGTGCTTGGGCTCGCGCTTGGCGTTTGCGTCGCTTTCCTGACATTCCGAGGTTTGATCGCCATTCCCATGCGGCATTTGTTTCGTGTCACTACGCTTTTGATCTCGTTCATCGCCGCCGGCATGGCGGTGCAAGCCGTGGCATTCCTCGAACAGGCGGACCTCGTCACCAAGCTCGACGCGACTGTCTGGGACAGCTCTTCGATTCTGCCCGACAACGGGATCCTCGGAAGGGTCCTGCACACGCTCCTCGGCTATACGGATCAGCCAACCGAGCTGCAGCTTCTCGTCTACATCGCAACGCTCGCGACGATCTTCCTATTGATGAAAGTCTTTTCTCCGCGGCCGCGGCCATTGCGCCAGGCCGCCGCCGAGTGACGGGCGGAGACGTTAAGCAGTGCGGCAATTGGCCGGTCTTTGCCCTTGCAATCCGATTGATTCGTTCCGACATAGAGATTAAAGAGCGACTGGACGCGGTCCGATTCGTTTCGCCCGCTCTGCCAAATTCATCCAGGACGCGCTGTCGTCGACGCAATGTTAGCGCCGACCGGCAACAATAAGCCTCGGATACCGCCGGACGGCCCCGTGACGGGCGCGGCCCCCTTTCAGGAACAAGATGACCTTTCGAGAACTAGGCCTTAGCGAGAAGGTTCTACAGGCCGTAGAAGCTTCCGGTTACACCCAGCCAACTCCCATCCAAGCCAAAGCCATACCCGAAGCGCTCGCCGGACGCGACGTGCTCGGGATCGCGCAGACCGGAACCGGCAAGACCGCCGCGTTTACCTTGCCGATGTTGTCGCGGCTCGAACAGGGCCGTGCCCGGGCCCGCATGCCGCGCACCTTGATCCTCGAGCCGACGCGCGAACTCGCCGCCCAAGTCGAAGAAAGTTTCGCGCGCTACGGCAGGAACCATAAGCTCAACGTGGCGCTGCTCATTGGCGGCGTCTCGTTCGGCGACCAGGACGCGAAGATCACGCGCGGCGCCGACGTGCTGATCGCGACGCCCGGCCGGCTGCTCGACTTCTCGGAGCGCGGCAAGCTGCTTCTGACCGGCATCGAGATCCTCGTCATCGACGAAGCCGACCGCATGCTCGACATGGGCTTCATACCGGACATCGAGCGAATCTGCAGACTCGTTCCGTTTACGCGCCAAACTCTCTTCTTCTCGGCGACCATGCCGCAGGAGATCGTCCGCCTCACCGAAGCTTTCCTGCACAATCCGGTGCGGATCGAGGTCGCGCCGGCCGCGTCGAGCCCGGCGGAAATCACTCAAGCGCTCGTCGCCTCCGGGCCCGGCGCCGACAAACGCGAGACCTTGCGCAAGCAGATTCGCGCCTCCGGCAATTTCAAGAACGCGATCATCTTCTGCAACCGCAAACGCGACGTCGCCGTTCTCCACAAATCGCTGCTGCAACATGGGTTCCGCGCCGGCGCGCTGCATGGCGACATGGATCAGCGCGCCCGTATGGCTTCGCTCGACGCATTCAAGGCTGGCGAGGTGGATCTCATCGTCTGTTCGGACGTCGCAGCGCGCGGTCTCGACATTCCCGACGTCAGTCATGTCTTCAATTTCGACGTGCCCACCCATTCCGAGGATTATGTGCATCGCATCGGCCGCACCGGACGAGCCGGCAAACCGGGCACGGCGATTACCCTCGTGACGCACCTCGACCGCAGACATATCGCCGATATCGAGAAGCTGGTCGGTCGCTCCATCGGCTGGCTCGAAGGCGCGAGCATCGAAGACCTTGGCGCCGCCGAGCGTACGGAAGAATTTCGGCCGCGCCCGCCGGCGGGACGGCCAAGTCCGCCACGCCGCAGCAGGCCAGCGGGCGAATCTCGCAAACCGCATGACGCCGGCAGGGACCGCAAGCCCAGCAAGACCAACGGCGGGAAGGTGGAACATGGTGCGCCCGACCAGCGTCGCGCACAGAACGTTGCGAACGATCGCCCGGTGGTCGGCATGGGCGAACATACGCCGGGCTTCATGCTTCGTCCCGTAAAGCTGAGACCGAAGATCGCCGAGGAAGCCGAGTAGCCGAATCGCTTCGCTCGGGCTTTCCCGGGAAAGGGATCAACGTTCCGATCGCGCTTCGGCGAGTGCCGCCGCGTTCATCGGGGCGAGCGATACGGATTCTCCACAGCCGCAAGATCCGGTCTGGTTGGGATTGTTGAAGGTAAATCCGGAGCCGATTTTGTCGGTCTTGAAATCCATTTCGGTGCCGAACAAAAACATCAGCGCCTTCGGGTCGATGATGATCGTCACGCCTTTGTCCTCGACAACCTCGTCATAGGGTCCGACCGTTTCGGCGAACTCCATCGTATAGGCCATGCCGGCGCAGCCGCCGTTCTTGACCCCGACGCGGACGCCGGCGATCGGCCGATCGCTGCCCGCAATGAGATGTCGGACGCGATCCGCCGCCGCCTGCGTCAAGGATAGGATCGGAAACTTCGCCATTCGTCGCCTCCGGGCGTCACCGCGCCCAATATAGGTTCTTCGGCAGGTTGCTGCGAGCCGCTCAATAGAAGTCAAGGGCGGCGCGCGCCTCGTCCGACATGCGCCGCTGATCCCACGGCGGGTCGAAGACCATGTTCACGCTTACCCCCGAGATACCGGCGATGGCGCCGACGACGCCCTCGACCGCAAGCGTCAGTTCGCCTGCCACCGGGCAGCCGGGCGCGGTCAGCGTCATGTCCACCCCGACTTGCCGGCCATCGTCCACCGCGACCCTATAGATGAGGCCGAGCTCATAGATGTCGCAAGGAATCTCCGGATCGAACACGGTCTTGAATCCGGCGATCATCTCCTCCTTCAAGCGCTCCCGCTCGGCGGCCGGGATATCGGCCGAAAATACCCATTCCGGCGCGTTCGGCGCTTGCGTTTCCAGGGTCGGCGTCTCGGTCATGAAACTTCCTAGGCAAACAGGCTTTGCGCTTTCAGGAGCGCATCGGCAAGTCTATCGACTTCCTCGAACGTGTTATACATGGCGAACGAGGCGCGGCATGTCGAGGTCACGCCGAAGCGCGCCAAGAGCGGTTGCGCGCAGTGCGTGCCGGCCCGTACCGCCACTCCGGCACGATCGATGATGGTGGCGACGTCGTGCGGATGGGCGTTTTTCATGTCGAAGGCGAGGATCGCCGCCTTGCCGCGCGCCCGGCCGAAAATGCGAATCGAGTTGATCCGCGCAATCCGCTCATGCGCATAGGCGCCGAGTGCCGTCTCGTGCGCGTGGATCTTCGCCCGGCCGATGCCGCGAACGTAATCGAGCGCCGCGCCGAGGCCGATCGCCTGTATGATCGGCGGCGTCCCGGCCTCGAAACGGTGCGGCGGTTCGTTGTAGGTCACGCGCTCCTTGGTAACCTCGTTGATCATCTCGCCGCCGCCGAGAAACGGCGGCAGCTTTTGCAGCCATTCCTTCTTGCCGTACAGCGCCCCGACGCCGGTCGGCCCATAGAGCTTGTGGCCGGTGATCGCATAAAAGTCGACGTCGAGGTCGCGCACATCCACGTCGAGATGCACGGCGCCCTGGGCGCCGTCGACGAGGACCGGTATGCCGCGCGCATGCGCAATCCGCACGATTTCCTTGATCGGCGTCACCGTGCCGAGCACGTTGGAGAGATGCGTGATGGCGACGATCTTGGTCCTGTCGGTCAGCGCCTTCTCGAAGGCGTCCAACGAGAAATTGCCTTCGTCGTCGACGTCAACCCATTTCAGCACCGCGCCGTTGCGCTCGCGCAGGAAATGCCAAGGCACAATATTGGCGTGATGCTCCATGATCGACAGGACGATCTCGTCGCCCTCCTTGATGAAGCTCCGCCCGAAGGAGGAAGCAACGAGATTGATCGACTCGGTCGCCGATTTGGTGAATACGATCTCGTCGACCGATTCGGCGTTGAGATAGGCGCGCACGCTCTCGCGCGCCGCCTCGTAGGCTTCGGTCGCGGCGTTGGCGAGATAGTGAAGGCCGCGATGCACGTTGGCGTATTCGTGATACGTCGCATGCACCATGCGATCGACAACCTGCCTTGGCTTCTGCGCCGAAGCGGCATTGTCCAGATAGACGAGCTTCTTGCCGTAGACTTCGAGATCGAGAATCGGGAAATCCTTGCGGACGCGCGCGACATCGAGCGGAGCTATCGCATGTTCGTTCATGCGGCGCTCCGCGTCTCGGATTTGGCGCGCGCCGCGAGCCAGGCGGCGACCTCGGCCCGGTAGGCCGCAACGAGCCCCTGGTGGCCGAGTTCGTCGACCAGTTCCCCGGCGAACGCGTCGAGCAGCAACGCCTCGGCCGCGGCGGGCGGAAGGCCGCGCGTCTCCAAATAGAAGAGTTGATCGGCGTTGAGGCCGCCGCAAGTCGCGCCATGGCCGCAGATCACGTCGTCGGCGAAGATCTCGAGCTCCGGTCGGCTATTCATCGTGGCCTCCGCGCCAAGGAGAAGCGTCTTGGCGAGCATCTTGCCATCGGTCTTCTGCGCGCCGGGCGAGACGATCACCTTGCCTTGGAATACGCCGGTCGATTCGCCGTCGAGGATATAGCGGAAGTTCTGGCGGCCCCGGCAGCCGGTCGCCGCGTGGCGCACGAAGAGCGTGGTGTCGGCGTGTTCGCGGCCGCGCAGCAGCGACACGCCGCGCAAGGTTCCTTGCGCGTCCGGCCCTTCAAAGAGCTTGAAGATCTGCCGGCGTACCAGCCCCGCGCCGGTAATCAACGCAAAACTGTCGAACTTCGCTCGCGCCCCGACCTTCACCAGAAAGCTTTCGAGCCGCATGCTGCCCGGCCGCCCGTCGGTAAGCGCCAGCGTGTGGCCGACTTCGGCCGCATCGCCAATTTCAAGAATGAGCGCGTTGTTCGTCTGCCCCGTCCGGCCGCCGAGGCCGAGGCTGATTTCGTCGATGCGGACGCAAGCGCCGGCGCCGATCTTGACGAGCGAACGCGAGAACCGCGCCGAGGGCTCCGCGCCGAGCGTCGCATAAACAATGTGGATCGGCTCGGCAATCTTGGCGCCGGGCGCAATTTCGACGATGACGCCATCCAGCATCAGCGCGGCATTGAGTGCGAGAATCGAGTCGTCGGCATCCGCCCACGCGGCAGCGAGACTTTCGATCAGTTCGGGTCGGCCCGACGCAAGCGCTGCGGCGAGGGACGTCGCCGTAACGCCTTGCGGCAGCGCGCCCGAAAGTTCCGGCGCGAAGACGCCATCGACCAGCAGCAAGCTCTGCGCCGGCAAGGCGGCGATTTCTTTGCGCAGCGATTCGAGCTGCTCCCGCGTCGGCGCCGGGGCAATCGGCAACGCTTCGCGCATCAGGGTGCGCAGATCGGTATAATGCCAGGATTCGATGCGCCGATGCGGCAGCCCGGCGCGCGCGAACGCGGCAAAGGATTCGTCGCGCAGCCGCGCAACCGCTTCGGCGCCGGGCAAGCCGGCCTTGCCGTTGGCGAACGCCTCGGCGAGCGCCGCTTCCGCCGCCGTGCGGGAAGGAATGATCTGCGCGGTCATTTCACACCAGCTCTTCCGATTCTCCGGCGTATTCGCGATAGCCGGTCTTCTCGAGTTCGTCGGCGAGTTCCTTGCCGCCGCTGCGCACGATCCGGCCGCCGGCCATGACATGCACCGTATCGGGCACGATGTGATCGAGAAGCCGCGGATAATGGGTGATGATGAGGAAGCCGCGCCCGGGCGAGCGCAGCGCATTGACGCCTTGGGCGACGATGCGCACGGCATCGATATCGAGCCCCGAATCCGTCTCGTCGAGAATGGCGAAGGACGGCTCCAGCAATGCCATTTGCATGATGTCCATCCGTTTCTTCTCGCCGCCCGAAAACCCGACGTTGAGCGCCCGCTTCAGCATGTCCGGCTTGATGTCGAGCATTTCGCCGGCCTTCTTGACGCGCTTCATGAACTCCGGAATCGTAAGCTCTTCCTCGCCGCGCTGTTTGCGCTGCGCGTTGAGCGCCGTCTTTAGGAAGGTCATGGTAGCTACGCCGGGGATTTCGACCGGATATTGGAAGGCGAGAAAAAGCCCCTTCGCGGCGCGCTCGTCGGGCGAAAGTTCGAGAACGTTCTCGCCGTTCAAGAGAACTTCGCCCGACAGAACTTCATACTCCTGCTTGCCGGCGATCACGTAGGCGAGCGTCGACTTGCCGCTGCCATTCGGCCCCATGATGGCGGCGATCTCGCCCGGCGCGACCGAGAGGCTCAAGTCGTTCAAGATCTGCCTCTCGCCGATCGCAACGTTGAGATTTTTTACTTCGAGCATCGTGCCTATCCTATCGAATTCTGAAAATTCCTCACCCGACGCTGCCTTCGAGCGAAACGGCGATCAGCTTCTGCGCCTCGACTGCGAATTCCATCGGCAATTGCTGCAGCACGTCGCGCACGAATCCGTTGACGATCAGCGCGGTAGCCTCTTCCGCCGAAAGTCCGCGCTGCATGCAGTAGAAGAGCTGGTCCTCGGAGATTTTCGAGGTGGTCGCCTCGTGTTCGAACTGCGTGGATGGATTGCGCGATTCGATGTAGGGCACGGTATGCGCACCGCAGTCGTTGCCGATGAGCAGCGAATCGCAGTTCGTGAAATTGCGCGCGCCCGTCGCTTTGCGGTGCGAGGAGATCTGCCCGCGGTAGGTATTCTGCGAATTGCCGGCGGCGATGCCCTTCGAGATCACCCGGCTCGTGGTGTTCTTGCCGAGATGGATCATTTTGGTGCCGGAATCGACCTGCTGATAGCCGTTCGAGATGGCGATCGAATAGAATTCGCCGCGCGAATTGTCGCCGCGCAGGATGCAGGACGGATATTTCCAGGTGATCGCTGAGCCGGTCTCGACCTGCGTCCAGGAGATCTTCGAGTTCGCCCCGCGGCAATCGCCGCGCTTGGTGACGAAGTTGAAGACGCCGCCTTTGCCTTCCGAGTCGCCCGGGTACCAGTTCTGCACCGTCGAATATTTGATCTCCGCATCATCGAGCGCAATGAGTTCGACGACCGCCGCGTGCAACTGGTTCTCGTCGCGGCGCGGCGCCGTGCAGCCTTCGAGATAGGAGACGTAGGCGCCCTTATCGGCGATGATCAGCGTCCGCTCGAACTGGCCGGTGTTGCGCTCATTGATGCGGAAATAGGTGGAAAGCTCCATCGGGCAGCGCACGCCCGGCGGCACGTAGACGAAGGAACCGTCGGTGAACACGGCGCTGTTCAGCGTCGCGAAGAAATTATCGGTGGGCGGCACGACGGAGCCGAGATATTTGCGCACCAACTCGGGATGCGTCTGCACCGCCTCGGAGATGGGACAGAAGATCACGCCCGCCTTGGCGAGTTCCGCCTTGAAGGTGGTGAAGACGGAAACCGAGTCGAACACCGCGTCGACCGCGATGCGCCCGTCGCTTCCGGCGCCTTCGACGCCGGCAAGGATTGCCTGCTCGTTCAGCGGAATGCCGAGTTTCTCGTAGGTCTTCAAGAGCTCGGGATCGACTTCATCGAGCGATTTCGGGCCCAGCGCCGTCTTCGGCGCTGAATAATAATAGAGTTCTTGGTAGTCGATCGGCGGATAGGAAACCCGCGCCCAGTTCGGTTCGCGCATCGTCACCCAGCGGCGATAGGCTTCGAGCCGCCAGCCGGTCAGCCATTCTGGTTCGTTCTTCTTGGCAGAGATGAATCGGACGATCTTTTCGTTGAGCCCCTTCGGGGCCTTGTCCGCTTCGATATCCGTGAAAAATCCGTACTTGTATTCGCTGACGTCGAGCGCTTTGACGCGCTCGATCGTCTCTTGGACGGCAGCCATTTCCTTCTCCTCACCTCGGCGGTTTCAAGGACCGCTGGTTGGGACCTCACGCGGCGGGCTTGTGCCTCGCCCGCACGGTGCGGACCGTCTTTTCGAAGGCCCGACCGAACAAATCCAAATCCTCTTCTTTCGTCGTCCAGCCGAGGCTCACGCGGATTGCCCCTTGCGCAAGTGCAGTAGGCACACCCATGGCCTCGAGAACATGCGAGCGTTTCACCTTTCCCGACGAACAAGCCGAGCCCGACGAGACCGCAACCCCTTCGAGATCGAGCGACATCAGAAGTATGTGCGCCTCGATGCCCGGCACCGCGAAATTCGATGTGTTGGCCAAGCGCGGCGCTTCGGCGCCAAAAAAGACTGCATCGGGAGCGATACGCAACACATCGGCTTCCAGCCGGTCGCGCAGTCCGCCAAGCCTTGGCTGATCGTCCTGCCCCGCCCGCACCGCCTCGGCAAAGCCGACCATTGCCGCGACGTTTTCGGTGCCGGCGCGCAGCCCCCGTTCCTGGCCGCCGCCGCGCAGCATCGTGTCGTTTATGTGGTGTCTGCCCGAGCCAAAGCAAAGGGCGCCCGCCCCTTGCGGGCCGCCCAATTTATGCGCCGAAATGGCCAAGGCATCGGCGCCGAGCGCCGCAAAATCGCCACCGATCCGGCCGGCGGCCTGAACCGCGTCGCAGATTACAACGCCGCCCGCCTTATGTACGAGGTCGGCGGCCGCCGCGACCGGCTGGATAACCCCGGTTTCGTTGTTTGCAGCTTGCAGGGCGAGCATCACGCGCCGTCCCGCATGGCGGGCAAGCGCCGCTTCGAGTGCGGTAAAATCGAGGACGCCGGCAGGCGTAAGCGGGAGAACTTC